>JAPKCP010000176.1 GCA_028822885.1 Yoonia sp.
AAAGCACTTGCCTGCCAAGCTAGAACTGGTCGGGACGCGCTTCGCGGGCCATGTGATCAAGTACTGCGTTGACGAAGCTAGATTCTTTTCCCTCAGGAAAGAACGCTTGAACAACGCTTAAGAACTCAACGATCACGACTTTGGGCGGTGTCGCCTTATCGTTCAGTTCTGCGCCAGCAGCACGGAACACAGCACGCAGCGTCGGATCAATGCGGGCAATCGGCCATTTGGCAACCAAAGCCCGGTCCGTCATCTGATCAATCGCCGCTTGGTTATCGACAGCCAATTCCATCAGGCGGTGGAACGTATCAAGATCGCCCTCGTGCATTTCGTCGCCGTCATAGGTTGCGCCAAACCGGTGATCTTCAAATTCTTGCATGACCTGCTCTACGGTCTGGCCAGAAGCCTCCATCTGAAACAGCGCCTGCACCGTATAAAGCCGTGCTGCTGATTTCATTTTGCGCCGTTGATTGTTCGAAATAGTCATGCGGTGGTCTTGCCTTGCTGCGCGAGAAGGATGTCGCTGGTGAACCCGATACCCTTATCAGGACGGCCCCACTTACGGCTGAGAGCGATCAGGTGCAAGGCCGCGTGCGCCGCACCACCACCTTTGTTTTGATCTGCGGGGTCGGCACGTACCGCTGCCTGTTCATACGTCTCAACTGTTAGGATACCGTTACCAATACAAACGCCCTGCAAACCCATAAGCTGGATCGCCCGAGAACTGTCATTGCAAACGGTGTCGTAATGGGACGTTTCACCGCGCACGACACAGCCAAGCGCCACGTAACCATCAAAGTTGCTCATCCGTTCAGCAATACTGATGGCCGTCGGAATCTCTAAGGCGCCCGGCACTTGAACAAGCTCCCAAGTCGCCCCTGTTTTTTCAATCTCAGCCTTCGCACCGGCAATCTGATTGTCAGAGATATCCTTGTAATAGGGAGACGCCACAATCAGCATCTTAACCGGCTTGTCGAACTCTGGCAGCGGCATGATGTAATGTGACGGTCCAGCCATTATCCAAGCTCCGAAATTTTACGTGTACCAATGATTTCAAGGCCATACGCATCAAGCCCCACGATCTTAGGGGTCGGAGAATTTGTCAAAAGTTCAATCTGTGATAGCCCCAAAGAGCTGAGAATTTGCGCCCCAAGACCGTATTGGCGCAGCGTCTTAGGGGACACATCGTCAGCGACTTCGAGTGTCATTTCAGTATCACGCAGCAGCACAACAACACCGCGCCCTTCGGCAGCCACAGTTTCCATCGCATGCCCAAATTCGCCAGCACGGCCTTTTGGGCCAGTCCCGATAACGTCCATCATTGGGTCCATCGCATGCATCCGAACCAGCACTGGGGTATCGCCTGATATATCGCCCTTGATCAGCACGATATGCTCGTCACCGTGTGCCTGATCAGAATAAACCTTCATATCCCATTCGCCACCAAACTCGGATGTGATCACCTCTTCGGATTTCACTTTTACGAGATTGTCGTAGCGACGGCGGTAGGCGATCAAATCAGAAATCGTACCGATCTTAAGCCCATGTAGTTGGGCAAAAGCGACCAGATCAGGCAAACGTGCCATCTCGCCGTCATCTTTCATAATTTCACAAATCACACCTGACGGGTTCAAACCAGCAAGACGCGAAATATCAACTGCAGCCTCAGTATGCCCAGCACGGACCAATACGCCACCATCGCGCGCACGCAGCGGGAACACGTGCCCCGGCGTGGCGATATCAGCACCACCTTTGCCAGAATCAATGGCAACCGCCACTGTCCGCGCACGGTCCGCAGCAGAAATACCAGTTGTTACACCCTCGCGCGCCTCAATCGACACAGTGAACGCTGTTTCATGCCGGGATGAATTTTGTGCTGACATCAACGGCAAACCCAAAGCATCTAACCGCTCGCTTGTGAGGGTCAAACAGATCAACCCGCGCCCATGCGTTGCCATGAAATTCACGGCATCAGGTGTCGCCATTTGGGCTGGAATGACCAGATCACCTTCGTTCTCGCGATCTTCGTGATCAACAAGGACAAACATACGCCCATTGCGCGCATCATCAATGATCTCTTCGATCGGCGAAATCGCGTCTGACCAGTCTTGTTCGACCAGCCCAGGTACTTCAAAATTCAAGGTCATCAGATTTCCCGCTTTGCTTGATGTCCAGATAGCCCAGCGCCCCCACTTTGGAAAGGGGACAGCCGCGTCACAAACCGCTAGAAAAGCGTCCCTTGTGGATCACCGTTCAATTTGACCCGACCATCTGCGAATTCGACTTCCAAATCACGCGCCAATTTCGCAGCGGCGGTGTCCGTAATCACATGCCCGTCACCGCGCACAACGGCATAACCGCGCTCCAGCGTGGCTTCATACCCCAATGTGCGGCGCATGTTTTCGAGCGATTCTAATCGCGCCCGCCGTTCAGATTGTTGGCGCGTTGCACGGTCTGACAATCGGCGCACGAGACCAGTCAACTGCTCTGCCTTGCGGGTGACATCGCCCTGCACAAGACGGGGCTGCAACCCTCGTGCCACTTGGCCAAAGGTTTGCGTTTTATCTGCAAGTCGGCGCTGCAAAGCAGGGTTAAGCCGCCCGCCCAAGTCATTCAAACGCCGACGCTCCGCAGCAATCCCGCGGGCAAGCGTTGCAGGACGCAGTGCACCACCCACATCAGATAAAGCGACTCGTTTCTTTGCTGCCGCTGCTTTCAGCGCACCGGGCAAACGATCTGCCAAATAATCGAGCCGCTGACGTGGCCCCTCAACCAAAGTTTCCACTTTCGGCAAAGCCCGGCCTAGATCACGTACGCGTTGCTGACGCTGCGTGACGGCCGACGTCAAAGCACGTGACAAGCGCGCGCCTTGTTGATCGGTCCACGCCAACAGATCAAGTCGTACTGGAACGGCCAATTCTGCCGCAGCTGTGGGCGTTGGGGCACGCATGTCAGACACGAAATCAATCAATGTCGTATCTGTCTCGTGACCAACAGCAGAGATCAGTGGAATATCAGACGCAGACGCAGCCCGCGCCACGACCTCTTCATTAAAGCCCCAAAGATCCTCAATCGACCCGCCACCGCGTGCCACGATCAACAAATCTGGCCGCGGCATCGCGCCACCGGGGGTCATTGCGTTGAAACCCTCAATCGCAGCGGCGACTTCACTTGCACATTTCTGACCTTGGACGGCCACTGGCCAAACAAGCACCTTGCGTGGAAAACGATCCCGTAAGCGGTGCAAAATATCGCGGATTACGGCACCTGAGGGCGATGTAATAACGCCGATCACGTCAGGCAGATACGGCAGTGCCCTCTTTCTCTCAGCAGCAAACAGCCCCTCAGCCGCCAAAGCCGCCTTGCGCTTTTCCAACATCGCCATCAAAGCACCAGCACCCGCAGGCGCGATGTCTTCGATCACCATTTGATACTTTGATTGGCCGGGGAACGTGGTCAACTTGCCAGTTGCAATGACCTCCATCCCCTCTTCGGGTTGCTGTGCAAGCGCCACAGCACGGCCTTTCCAAATGATCCCCGCCAAGACAGAACGATCATCCTTCAAATCCAAATACAGATGTCCAGATCGTGGGCGCGACACCCGCCCAACTTCGCCGCGCACACGCACGTGGGCAAAACCGCCCTCAATGGATTTCTTAACCGCACCCGAAATTTCAGACACTGTAAATTCAGGGGCATTATTACCCGGACCGTCAGTCGGGTCATCGTCTTCAAACAGGTCCATGTGATCCGCCCTTGCTGCATGCTCTTGCTAACCTTAGAACGCCCATCAACAAAGGCCAACGGGGGACACGCGATGAATATCTTGATCTTGGGCGGTGGCGGACGCGAGCATGCGCTGGCATGGGCAATCCAACAAAACCCAAAATGTGATCGGCTGATCGTCGCCCCGGGTAATGCAGGCATCGCACAAATGTGCGAATGTGCTTCGATTGATATCATGGACGGGGACGCGGTTGCGGTCTTTGCCGCTGAAAACGCAGTTGATTTCATCATTATTGGACCAGAGGCGCCATTGGCCGCTGGCGTTGCTGACCAGTTGCGTAACGCAGGGCTGCTGGTCTTCGGGCCATCGCAAGCAGCCGCCGAACTTGAAGCGTCAAAATCATTTACCAAAGAAATCTGCGATGCTGCGAATGCTCCAACAGCCGCCTACGCACGATTTACGGACGCGGCCCCCGCCCTAGCCTATGTCCGTGACAAAGGTGCGCCAATTGTAGTTAAGGCAGATGGGCTTGCTGCTGGTAAAGGCGTTACAGTCGCAATGACTTTGCCTGAAGCAGAAGCCGCCATCGCCGACATGTTCGACGGGTCCTACGGCGACGCTGGTGCTGAGGTTGTCATCGAAGAATTCATGGACGGCGAAGAGGCATCGTTCTTTGTTCTCTGCGACGGCACCACTATTTTACCCATTGGCACCGCACAAGACCACAAGCGGGTTGGCGAAGGGGACACTGGACCGAACACAGGCGGGATGGGCGCATATTCACCTGCCCCTGTGATGTCCGACGCCGTGACCCAAAAAGCGTTAGATGAGATTATCCGCCCCACAATGGACGAGATGGCGAAACGTGGCACACCGTTTGAGGGGGTTCTGTTTGTTGGCCTCATGATCAAAGATGGCCAGCCCCGCCTTGTGGAATACAACGTTCGCTTTGGCGATCCAGAATGCCAGTGCTTGATGATGCGTCTGGGCGGTCAAGTTCTAGATCTACTGCAAGCCTGCGCAGAACATCGCCTGAAAGATGTCTCACCAATATGGGCCGATGACCATGCTTTGACAGTTGTTATGGCGGCAAATGGGTATCCCGGGTCCTACGAAAAAGGCAGTGCAATCAAAGGACTGAACGATATCGCAGAAGACAGCCAGCATATGGTTTTCCACGCCGGGACCAGCGCAAACGAAGGAACTATTACTGCAACAGGTGGACGTGTCCTTGCAGCGACTGCGCGTGCCAGCAGCCTCAAAGAGGCACAAGCATTAGCCTATGCGATGACCCGCAAAGTTGACTGGCCCGGTGGCTTTTATCGCTCAGATATCGGCTGGCGCGCACTTTAGACGTCTTTGGTTCTCTCCAAATCCCGGGGGAAAGCCGCAGGCTTGGGGGCTGGCCCCCTTCGCCACACAAACGAAAAGGGCCACACGATTGTGTAGCCCTTTTTTCTTAATCATAAGTAGACTTAAGCAGCGCGGCCAACCAACACGGATGTCACTTCTGCAACAGCAGCCGATTCTTCACTCCCAGCGACAACAGCGATTTCACGGCTCAACCGCTCCAAAGCCGCTTCATACAACTGACGCTCAGAATAGCTTTGCTCGCGCTGGTCATCTTGACGGTGCAAGTCACGCACAACTTCAGCAATCGCAATCAAATCGCCAGAGTTGATCTTCTGCTCATATTCCTGCGCACGACGGGACCACATGGCCTTTTTGACCTTCGCCTTGCCACGCAGCGTCTTCATTGCGTGGGATACGACGTCAGGGGTCGCCAAAGACCGCATACCCACATCAACCGCTTTGTGCGTTGGCACACGCAGCTTCATCTTGTCCTTTTCAAAGGCAATCACGAACATCTCAAGATCAAAGCCAGCGATCTCTTCTTTTTCGACAGCAATGATTTTGCCTACACCGTGGGCCGGGTAGACAACAAATTCGTTCGGGCTGAAATCCAGCTTCTTCTTGCTCATGATAATCCTTTCATGGCGGTTATTCTGACGAGAGACGACAAAAAACCCGCGGGACCAAGTGGTTCCATCGGGCGCATGGGGTCTTCAATAAATGTCAGATCGTCGAGTTCATTGGTGATTCGTATATCACAAAAAACGCCCCTATAAAAGCGGGGCGTTGAAGTATGTGGCCCAAATCGAAAACAGCTTAACCGCCTTCGCCCGCTACCTCAGAAAAGAGCTCTAACTTGCCCTCTTTGCCATCCATCTCTTCGGCATTTGGCAGCTGGTCTTTCTTGGTGATGATAACCGGCCACATCTCGGAATACTTGCGGTTGAATTCAACCCATTTTTCCATGTCAGGCTCTGTGTCAGGGCGGATTGCATCTGCCGGGCATTCGGGTTCGCAAACGCCGCAGTCGATGCACTCATCGGGGTGGATGACGAGCATGTTCTCACCCTCGTAGAAGCAGTCTACGGGGCAGACTTCAACGCAGTCGGTGTATTTGCAGGCAATGCAATTGTCATTGACGATATAGGTCATGGCTCGCTCATCCGTTAATCTCGGACTTCAACTAGGCCAGAGCGTGGTGTCAATCAAGGTCCAATGCCCGCCCTGCGGCACGTTGCGTCATCAAGTTTCGGCGATCACGCTTTGTCGGGCGACCTTTTCTATCAGAACCGGGATTTTTGGACTGTACGTTCTTAACTGGTTCCGGCGATAAATCTTCATAAAGCGCTTGCGCCTCTGGCGCTGGACCACGCCGTGACCCACACGCGACGATCTTAATGACCTTCGTGTCAGCTTCTTTCACAAATGTCAGGGTGTTGCCGGGTCTTACTGCCCTAGCCGGTTTGCCGACAAGAACGCCATCAACCCGGACTTTTCCAGACGTCACGACACCCGCAGCAAGCGAGCGCGATTTAAAAAACCGCGCTTGCCAGAGCCATTTATCAAGGCGAATAGTGTCTTTTGTCGCTTCGCTCACTTGGTCTTAAGAGCGGCCAACGCGGCAAAGGGATTGTCTGGGTCAATCGCCTTTTCTTGACGCGGCTTGGCTTGAAAGCTCTGCGGCTTATTGTTGTCGCGCCCAGCGCCCGGTTTACCTTTTGGCTTACCTTTGCCGCGCGGTTTATCGTTGCTGCGCGGCTTATCGTTACCGCGTGGCTTATCGCTTTGGGTTTGTTGCGGACGCCCACCTTGACGCGTGGTAGTCGCACGACCACCCCAAGTGAACGTGTAGAACACTTCCATTTCAGGAGCGTCTTGGGCTGG
>JAPKCP010000177.1 GCA_028822885.1 Yoonia sp.
AATATAACGGCTTCAAGACTGACCCATTTCTTTGGTTTTCTCTAAATCCCGGGGGTTTGGGGGCTGGCCCCCACTGCGACGCACCCAAATTTCACACACCCTGAGTCTCCACCGCAACATTGCAAAAATGACGTCCCATCCAGCTTGCTCGCCGCCCACCGCTCGCTTACGAAAGACGTAACAAAGGGGCTTACATGCGGATTTTGATTACGAATGATGACGGCATCAACGCCCCGGGACTAAAGGTCCTTGAGGCGTTGGCGAACGATGTCGCAGGCCCCGACGGAGAGGTTTGGGTCGTCGCACCCGCTCTTGAACAATCTGGCGTCGGTCACTGCATCAATTACACGCGCCCCACAATGATCACCGAACTGGCGCCGCGTCGTTTCGCTATCGAGGGCGCACCTGCCGATTGCATACTTGTTGGCCTTTACGAAATTATGAAAGACGCCAAGCCCGATCTGATACTGTCTGGCGTCAATCGCGGTAACAACGCGGGTGAAAACACGCTCTATTCCGGCACCATTGGGGCCTGCATTGAGGCCGCGTTGCAGGGCTATAACGCCATTGCCTTGTCACAATACTATGGTCCTGCAAACGCCAAAGCAGATGATCCATTTGAAGCAGCAATGATACACGGCGCACCCCTGATTAAGAAACTGATCGCTGATGGCATTTGGGACACCGCCGATTACAGGTTGCTTTATAATATAAATTTCCCACCAGTGCTGGCAGCAGCGGTCAAAGGCCACAAAGTCGTCTCACAGGGCTATCGCCCCAATGCCCGTTTTTCAGTTGAACCCCAGACCTCGCCTTCGGGCCGTCGCTACGCTTGGATCAAAGGTGGTAGCCAGCAAGAACTCACAGCACCTGGTACAGATGTGCACGCCAATCTCGATGGCTACATTTCAATCACACCCATGCGGGTCGATCTGACAGCCTATGATGTTCTTGAGAAATTGAAGGACCAATTGGGGTGAACGTCAGCGCTGATATCAAAATGCAATTTCTATTCGCTCTGCGCTCAAAGGGCGTGACAGACGCGCGTGTTTTGACTGCCATGGAACAAGTCGACCGCGCATTATTCCTTAAAGGCTTGTTCAAAGACCGAGCATACGAAGACATGCCCCTGCCGATTGCGTGCGGCCAAACAATTAGTCAGCCATCAATCGTTGGGCTTATGACTCAAGCCCTAGACGTCCAACCGCGCCATAAGGTTTTGGAGGTCGGCACAGGGTCAGGCTATCAGGCCGCCATCTTGTCCAAACTAGCCCGCCGCGTTTATTCTGTGGATCGTTTCAAACGGCTGGTGACCGACGCGCAAGCGCTGTTTAATGCCCTGAATATCAGCAATATTACCGCCATTACCGCTGATGGCAGTCACGGTTTGTCAGACCAAGCCCCCTTTGACCGAATCCTGCTGACAGCAGCTGCCGAGGATCCGCCCAGCACCCTCTTGGCGCAATTGCGAATTGGGGGTATCATGGTATTACCTGTAGGTCAGTCCGACACGGTGCAAAGCTTGATCCGCGTGACAAAAACAGAAGCAGGCCTAGACTACAAAGAATTACGGACCGTCCGTTTTGTCCCTTTGCTTGAAGGGCTTGGCCAAGACTGACGCAAGAAGCGAGACAGGGCAGAACCCCAGCAAACGGGGCGCCCGCATGAGGAGCAGAGATATGACCACCATTCAGCGCAATACGGTGCGACGCACCTTGATGACAACTGCAGCGATTGCCATGTTAGCAAGCTGTGCGGAAAACCCATTTGAGGGTTTTGACATGGACTTGCGCGACTTAGGCGATGGATTTGACACCTCTGCAGCGGTTGCAAACCTGCCTGAACGCCCTGTACCAGATGATCGCGGTTTGATCTCTTATCCTAATTATCAAGTTGTTTTAGCACAGCGCGATGACACGATCCGCACGATTGCGGCACGATTAAATCTGAACGCTGCGACGCTTGCATCCTTCAACGGGATCGATGCAGACGCATTACTGCGACGTGATGAAGTCGTCGCATTACCGTCTCGCGTGACAGAATCGACTGGCGCGACCCAACCGCTGGACGTTGCATCTATTGCGACAACAGCACTTGACCGCGTTGATGCTCAAGCACCGACCACAGGTGCCACTACAGCGTCACGTCAAAACGGTTCAGAACCTGTGCGCTACCAAGTTGGGCGCGGCGACACTGCCTTTACCATTGCGCGTCAGTTCAATATTCCTGTCGCCAGCATTGCAGAATGGAACGCGCTTGGGTCTGATCTCGCGGTCCGTGAAGGTCAGTTCCTTTTGATCCCACAAAGCAATTCGCCAAGTACGCCGCCAAGTGTTGCCGAGGCCCCTGTGACTGCCCCCGGAACTGGCAGTCAAACGCCAGTTCCACCAAGCGCGTCAGCACCCCTTCCCAATGAAACACCGTCTGCGCCTGCAGCGCCAGAGGCACCAAACCTTGGCACACCAGCCGCACTGGCCACCGCTGCGGCTAGCGCCACAAACGACAGCGCCCAGCTTGTCCGTCCTGTTTCGGGCAATATTATTCGCGCCTATGCACCGGGCCGTAACGAAGGAATCGACATTGGCGTACCTGCCGGCACACCTGTCAAAGCAGCCGATGCAGGCACAATCGCGGCGGTCACAACAGACACTGCTGGTGTCGCGATTGTGGTCATCAAACATGCTGGCAACCTGCTGACAGTTTACACGAACCTTGCCGACCTTAGCGTCGCTAAGAACGATACAGTCACCCGCGGCCAGATAATCGCAAAAGTTGGGGCCGGTGATCCGAGCTTCCTACATTTTGAGGTTAGGCGTGGATTACAGTCCGTTGATCCTGCAGGTTTCTTACCGTAGACTTTTAATCTTCAGGCTGGGGTGTCTTGCATATGTCAGATGCCTCCGGCGGGGATTTAGAAAAAACCAAAGACCAGCTAGCGTGCCTCACGTTATGTAAGTGTAACGCCCCTGCGGCCTGCCAAGTCGACGACATACTGCCAAGCAACACGCCCCGACCGCGAACCACGGGTAGCTTGCCATTCGATGGCCTCTGCCCGCAATGTGTCGTCATCAATCGCTACATCGTACGCGTCGCAGTATCCTCGGATCATTGCTAGATATTGGTCTTGGTCACAGGGATGAAATCCTAGCCAAAGACCGAAGCGGTCCGACAACGACACCTTTTCCTCAACCGCTTCACCCGGCGTGATCGCCGTAGAGCGTTCGTTTTCGATCATATCACGCGGCATCAAGTGACGCCTGTTTGAGGTCGCATATAGGATCACGTTGTCGGGCCGACCAGCGATGCCACCATCCAATACAGCCTTTAGCGATTTATAATGAACGTCATCGTGGCTAAAAGACAGATCGTCGCAAAACATCAAGAACTGCTGGGGTGCATCACGTAGCAGGTCAAGACAGCGCCCGATTGTTGCCATGTCCTCGCGCTGTACTTCCACGATCCGCAGGTCTGGGTAGTCTTTTGACACCGCACCGTGGATCGCCTTCACGAGGCTTGATTTGCCCATGCCACGCGCACCCCACAGCAGGGCATTGTTCGCAGGCATGCCCTTAGCGAATTGGACCGTGTTGGCAAGCAGCGTATCGCGCGCCCGATCAACACCAATCAGCAGATCAATATCAACGCGGTTCACCTTTGGAACAGGAACCAATTGATCTGGATCGGTTTGCCAAACATACGCAGACGCTTGGCTCAGATCAGGGGCTGGCAGCGGGGCTGGCGCGAGGCGCTCTAGCGCCTCCGCTATCCGTAGCATCACGTCATCGTTCACGCTTTTGGCTCGTCTGAGGCGTCGGCAACATCAGCCTCTTCCTCATCATCGTAGTCATCATCAAACAGGCTTTCGCCATCACTGATGATACCCTCAGCCCGAGCCGCTTTGTCTTTGCGGCGTTCTACGCCTGCAACAAGATGGATCGAAATCTCGTAAAGGCCAAAAACCACAACAAACAAGATCAGCTGCGTTGTGACATCAGGTGGCGTTACCAAAGCGGCGACAACCAAAATACCAACAACAGCATATTTGCGGACTTTGCGCAGACCACGCGACGAGGCCAATCCAGCGGTGCCCATCAACGTCAAAAGGACTGGTAGCTGGAAACAAATCCCGAAGGCCACAATCATTTTCAACGTAATGTCGAGCGATTGATCGACCTTACCGATGAACACAATCTCAACCCCTGAAGTAGCTTCGGAAACTGTCGCCGGCAAAGCAGCGCCACCACCCGAACCGGGCAACAATAAACTACCATCAGTAGCAGAAGTGCCCGCCATAAAGGCAGCAAATACAGACGGAAGGTCCGCAAAACCAAGAAAGAAAGTCATCGCAAGCGGCACAACGATATAATGCGCAAAGGCAGCGCCAAGCAAGAACAATACCGGAGACGCTATAATGAACGGAAGAAAGGCGTTTTTCTCTTTTTTATAAAGGCCAGGAGCCACAAACCGCCACAACTGAAAGGCAATGACAGGAAACGACAGCATCAACCCACCAACTACCGAGATGCGGATATAAGTAAAAAACAGTTCTTGCGGGGCCGTAAATTGCATCACCGGCTGTTCGTCACCCAAAGCCCGCATCGTGTTTTCGATGGGCTCCAGCAAGAAGCCAAGCATCGGTTTTGCGATAAAAAAGCAAATAATCATCGCGACAAGAAACGCAGCAACGGAATAGATCAGTCGCGACCGCAGTTCTGTCAGGTGTTCGATAAGCGGGGCAGCACTGCCCTCCATGTCGTCTTGGGTGCTCATGCGTCGCTCTCTTTTGGCGCTTCGGGCGCTTTGGTCTCACCTATTGGGGCGTCTTCGGCTGGCGCTTCGACATGGCCCCCAACCGGAGATGTCCGTTCAGTGGCTTTGGCCGCTTCGCGCTCTTTACGAGCCTCAGCAGCTTTCGCCATGCCCGCGTCCATCTTTTCTTTCGCCGCCAACCGTTCAGGCGACAATGCTGTGGCCGCTGCCGCGATCCCGCTGGCCTCTTTCAGCTTATCAATGCCAAACGCCTTGGGACTGGTCGCCGCCTTCAGTGTCTTCGAGATGTCACTGACGCCTGCATCATTCGCCGCGTCATTCATCGCCTTTGAGAATTCACGCGCCATGCCTTTGGCCTTGCCTGTGAACTCTCCCATCGTGCGGAACAGCTGCGGCAGATCCTTAGGACCGATTACGATGAGGGCAACTATGCCCACCACCATCATTTCACTCCAGCCAAGGCCAAACATGTGCGATTACCTTCTTGGGGATTTTGCTGGGCGGCTTAAACTTTGTCTTTTTCTTCTTCTGGGGTCACGTCTTTGGCGTCTGCCACTTCATCCGTGACCTCTTTATCAGCCTCGCTCACGCCTTTCTTAAAGGCAGTGATGCCTTTGCCAACTTCGCCCATCAGGCTGGACACTTTGCCACGGCCAAACAGAACCAAAACGACGACGGCGATCAAAAGGATGCCGGGGATACCGATGTTATTGAGCATGATGTTCTCCTAATTGCAGGCACGTGGCCACGCATGAAACTGTGATTACCTGATAGATAGGTGGCAAACGCGTCTGATGAAAGGGGGAAACGACACTCTAAAACCCCTTTTTTGCAAGGCTTGCGGTATAGTTGCGACAAGAACTTGTCAGTTGCCAGTTTTTTGGCAAAACTAAACGCAACAGACAAGGAATCACCTATGCGCCGCGCCGACCGCCTCATGTCTCTTGTTCAAATCTTACGCGACGGGGCTTTGCACCGCGCCAGCGATCTTGCCAAGGCGGTTGGTGTCAGCTTGCGCACGATCTACCGTGACATGGAGACACTCGCCGCATCAGGCGTCCCCATAGAGGGCGAGCGCGGTGTCGGCTACCATGTCACCGCAGCGATCACCCTGCCCCCGTTGAATCTGTCCATGACTGAAGTTGAGGCGCTTCATCTGGGATTGATGGCCGTCGGCGGCGGGTCTGACGTCGAACTGGCGCAAGCTGCACAGTCGCTCGCCCAAAAGATTGATGCACTGCTGCCAGAAGACAGATCGCACGGGCCTGCCCCTTATAATTTCGCAGTTTATCCGTTTGCGGATGCTGCCAAGGGGTTTCAACATCTCCCTCAAATTCGCCAAGCCTTGCGCACCCGCCAAAAACTGTTGCTCACGATTAATGGCCGCGACCGCACTGTCAGGCCGTTAAAGCTCGATTATTGGGGCAGGCTTTGGACATGCGTGGTCTGGTGCGAAACAACCCGGGGTTTTGACGATCTACGTGTTGATCAAATTAGTGCGCTGCGTATTTTACCGAGTCTATTCGTCGATGAACCTACGAAATCGCTAAGCGCTTACAATGCGCTACGTGACTAACGTAATGTTAAATCCAATCACAGATATTTGAAACCTGCGGGCGGAAATACGCAATCATCCGCCCTTCAATCGGCGCGGTCCCCGTTCCCCAAGGCGCGACCCCATGCAACAGATGTCGATGCACAAGCGTTGCTTGACCGGGCAATACCGGCACTTCAACGCGCGGGCATGTCGCAAAAACATCGCGGCGCGCGGCTTGGTAAATATCCGTCACATCAACGTCGCCCCAACGATCTGTAGGAACGTCAGCCAAGACGGTGGCGAACGCTTGCTGCATGATCACATGGCTGCCCGGCCAGACGACCAAAGGGCTTGCCGTTGCTGTATTCAGCGGAAGGCCAAGAATAAAGCTGTGTGGTTCACGCAAATGCCGTCGTTTCTGCGGTCCTTCCGGCAGCAACCCATCAACATGAGCCGCATCGCGTCTGAGCCGATACCCATGCGCTGCATCTGTGTCTAAAGCGTCCTGCTGCGGATACCCCGGATAAACAACCGACAATTGGGCGCAGTGCCAGACGGAAGGTTGCGGGACAACGCCCTGCCAAGCCCCACATAAAGGAACGCCACCAATGCTGCCGTCCGCTGCATTTGGCAG
>JAPKCP010000178.1 GCA_028822885.1 Yoonia sp.
GCTGCTGGTCTACTCTTGTTCGCTACTTTGGCTGGGTTTGTAGCATGCCGTCGCCGCACACCGTCGCGATTGATTGCGGCTGCGTGACTTGCATCCGGGCGTCACACTTGCCACATACCGCATAGAGTTAGCAGCAAGGCGCACCCGTGACACACAAAATAGCCATCCTTGGAGCTTCGGGTTATACCGGGGCCGAACTTGTCCGGATTATCGCGACCCATCCGTCGTTTGAGATCGTGGCCCTTTCTGCTGAGCGAAAAGCAGGCATGGCAATGGGTGATGTGTTTCCGCATTTGCGCCACATGGACCTACCGCCTTTGGTGAAGGTTGAAGAAATCAACTTCACCGGTGTCGATTTGGTGTTTGCCGCCTTGCCGCATGGTCTGTCTCAGGCCCTTGTGCAAAAATTACCTGCCCATGTGAAAGTCGTTGATCTTGGGGCTGATTTCCGCCTGCGTGATCCGGATGACTATGAAAAATGGTATGGCGCACCTCATGTTGCCGTCGAATTGCAAAAGACAGCGGTTTACGGCCTGACAGAATTCTATCGCGAGGATATTCGGACCGCGCGCCTTGTTGCTGGAACGGGCTGTAACGCGGCCACGGTGCAATTTGCGCTGCGCCCTCTCATTGCTGCCGACGTGATTGATCTGGATGACATCATTTGTGATCTCAAGAACGGGATTTCTGGGGCGGGACGGGCGCTGAAGGAAAATATGCTGTTCACCGAACGCGCAACAGATGTCCAAGGCTATGCACATGGCGGCAAACATCGGCATTTGGGTGAGTTTGATCAAGAATTCACAGCACTTGCTGGCCGCAAAGTCGAAATTCTATTCACGCCGCATTTGGTGCCTGCCAGCCGCGGAATTCTTGCGACCTGCTATCTGCATGGGAATGCGGCAGAAATTTATGAAACGTTGGCTGAGGCTTACGCAGATGAGCCGTTCATTGTAGTGCTCCCATTCGGCCAACACCCCGGAACTGGTCACGTGACTGGGTCGAATTATTGCCATATCGGTGTCAGCGCAGATCGCATTTCAAACCGCGTTGTCGTCACGGCTGTCTTGGATAATCTGTGCAAAGGATCATCAGGTCAGGCTATACAAAACGCTAACCTCATGATGGGGATTGATGAAACCGCAGGCCTTACGATGGCGCCGGTGTTCCCATGAGTGGCATGAAAAGTCTTAAGAAGACGCGGCGCATTCAGGTGATTGGCCTTGCTGGCGCTTGTGTCGCGGCGATTCTGTTCATCCTTGCGATGTTGCCAGAGGAATCGTTCCAGTTCTTCCGCTCTCCGTCTGAGGTGGCTGAAGCGCCGCCGCCGCCAAATGAGCTGTTTCGTATTGGTGGCCTGATTGTCGAAGGCTCAATCGTAAGCGATGCAGGCGAAACAGTTCGCTTTGAAGTGACCGATGGTGGCGCTGTGATTCCAGTCGTTTACACAGGAATTTTGCCAGACTTGTTTGGCGAAGGACAGGGCATGGTCGGCCAAGGTCGCTATGTGAACGGCACCTTTGAAGCCGTTGAAATCCTTGCCAGACACGACGAAACGTATATGCCCAAAGAGGTGATCGAAGCCTTAAAAGCACAGGGTAATTATGTCGAACCGAACGCTGGTGCTGCAACGAATTAACCAATTTGCTCAATCCTTGCCCCACATGGCAAAGGACAAAGCATATGCAAACGATCCAGAACATCGCCCGCGACATCGTGGCCCGCGAAGGTGGGTACGTGAACGACCCTGATGACCCCGGTGGTGCGACAAATTTTGGGGTGACAATCCATACGATGCGCAGGCTTGGCCTTGACCTAACCGGCGATGGTCAGGTTGATGCGGCGGACGTGCGTGTTTTGGGGCGTAATCAAGCCGAGGCTATTTTTCTTGAACATTATTTCGAACGCCCAGGTATTGGTTCGTTGCCGGTGGTCTTGCAGGCGTCTGTTTTTGATATGCAGGTCAACGCCGGGTCTCATGCGGTCAAGATATTGCAACGTCTTTTCAATGAGATGCGGATCACAGTTATAGTAGATGGGCAAATTGGTCCGCAAACGATTGCGGCAGCAGACCGTGCTGTGGCATCCGCCCCGGATCACATTGCAGACGCTTACGGGATCGCCCGGCGCAATTATTACTACGCGCTTGCGGATCGCAGGCCAGCCAGTCGCAAGTACGCCCGCAGGCGCGATGGTGGCAAAGGCGGATGGATCAGCCGTGCCGAGGTTTTTATTGCGCCAAGGTTTCACCTGACAGACGCACAACACGCAGAAAGGGTTGCAACATGGGGTTAGTCACAGATTTTCTGGGGATGCTTTTGGGAAACAACCGTAACGTAATTGCTGAAACAGCTGAGGTTTTTCGCGAAAATGCGGAGAACGCAGGCGAGAGGGCGGCGACAGTCCAATCTCAGGTTCTGCGCCAGTTTGCAGCTGAGTTTTCTAAGTCTCGGCAAGGTGCGTTTGATGTGTTTATTGATGGGCTGAACCGTTTACCCCGACCACTTATGGCGCTTGGTACGTTGGCTTTAATTGGTGCATCGATGTACGATCCGATTTGGTTTTCAGGGCGGATGCAAGGCCTCATCTTGGTGCCAGAGCCGATGTGGTGGTTGATGGGTGCGATTGTGAGCTTTTATTTCGGGGCCCGTCATCAAGCGAAAGGTCAAGAATTTCAATCGTCCATCGCAGAAACCATGGCCCGCACCAATACTGTCACCCGCAATTTGCAAACGCTAAATGCACTACGCCCCCCTTCAAAGGTGAATTCACACAGCAAGCTGACAACAGGTTTGCCGCCGCTGCAAGGTTCAACGAAGGTTCAGACAGAAAACGCTGCACTGTTAGAATGGCAGGCCCAGAGTGGATCCTGAGTGGGCAACGCGCGTCGATCTTCGTCTCATTGCGTTGGAGACACGTGCGGCGGTGGATGATGTTCACCGCGAGAACGTCGCAGTGCGATTGGGCCATATTGACGACACGCTCAAGTGGTTGGTGCGTCTGGTCATCGGCGGATTACTGATGTCTGCGCTCGCTTTTGTCTTACGGGGTGGGCTGCAGCTTTAAACCCGCGCAAACGTGACAATTGGTCTGAAAGATGTGCCTGTCCCCGGCAGGGGGCGGGTGCTATATTTAGGCATGATAAATGAACTTGCCCATTTCGCGCTGATCCTCGCCTTTGTTGTGGCGATCGCACAAACTATCATTCCGCTGATTGGCGCCCATAAGGGGTGGCGTGGCTGGATGGCCATGGCGCAGCCTGCGGCGACCTCCCAGTTTATCCTTGTTGGCTTTGCGTTTGCTGCGTTGACGTGGGCGTTTGTGAACTCCGATTTTTCGCTTCGGTTAGTCGCGTCCAATTCACACAGCCTCAAACCGATGCTTTACAAAGTAAGTGGCGTTTGGGGTAATCATGAGGGGTCGATGCTGCTTTGGCTTCTGATCCTTACGCTTTTTGGTGGCTGTGCGGCATGGTTCGACGGTGGCCTGCCTGAAACATTACGTGCACGAGTGCTTGCTGTGCAATCCTCTGTTTCTGTGGCGTTTTATGCGTTCATCCTGTTCACATCAAACCCATTTGAACGTCTTGCACTGCCGCCATTTGATGGCCAAGATTTGAACCCACTTTTGCAAGATCCCGGTTTAGCATTCCATCCCCCATTCCTATACCTCGGCTACGTGGGCCTGAGCATGACGTTCTCATTTGCTGTCGCAGCCTTGATCGAGGGCCGCGTCGATGCTGCTTGGGGCCGTTGGGTCCGTCCATGGACGCTTGCAGCGTGGATGTTCCTGACCATTGGCATCGCGTTGGGCTCGTGGTGGGCCTACTACGAGCTTGGCTGGGGCGGTTTCTGGTTCTGGGACCCGGTTGAAAACGCATCGTTTATGCCATGGTTGATCGCAGCGGCACTTCTCCATTCGGCAATCGTCGTGGAAAAGCGCGAAGCGTTAAAAAGCTGGACGATCTTGCTAGCAATTCTTGCATTTGGATTTTCGTTGCTTGGAACGTTTATCGTCAGGTCTGGTTTGCTGACTTCGGTCCATGCCTTTGCAAACGATCCTGAACGTGGCGTATTCATACTTGCGATTCTCGCCTTTTTTGTTGGCGGATCACTCACGCTTTATGCTGCGCGGGCTCGGGTTCTCGCCTCAAATGGTGTGTTTGGGACCGTGAGCCGTGAAAGCGCGTTGGTCCTCAATAACATTCTTCTCGCAGTGAGCTGCTTTGTGGTGTTCATCGGTACGATCTGGCCATTGGTCGCTGAGATGGTCTGGGGCCGCACGTTGTCGGTTGGTCCGCCATTCTTTGACGCGGCATTCTCGCCATTCATGGTTGCGATAGCACTTGTTTTACCGCTTGGGTCTTTGCTCGCTTGGAAGCGTGGCACGCTGACACGAGCGAAAAAGCCACTGTGGGGCTGGGCGCTGCTCGCCATTTCAATGGGTGCGCTGGCGTATGCCTTTCAAAGTGGTCGATCTGCCTTGGGCCCAGTCGGTGTGAGCTTGGGCGTTTGGGTGGTTGGCGGTGCGCTTCTGGATCTTTGGCTGCGTGGCGGTCGTGAAGATTGGCGTGGACGTCTGCGTCGTATTGCGCGTCTACCACGGGCCGATTGGGGTAAATCAGTTGCGCACATTGGTGTCGGTGTGACTACGTTTGGGGTGGCCGCGATTCTTGCTTGGCAGGTCGAAGATATTCGGGTGGCGGATATTGGCGAAAGCTATGACGTTGGCGCGTATACGTTTTCGCTGAACGACGTAACACGCGCCGAAGGCCCTAACTACATCACAACGATGGCCGAGGTTGTGGTTACGAAGGCCGGACGCGATGTGGCAACTTTGTACCCTGAAAAACGGTTTTACCCCATCGCACAAATGCCAACGACTGAGGCTGCGATTCGGAACGGGTTCTTACGCGATCTATACGTCGTCATCGGGGAACCACAGGCAAGCGGGGGCTATGCGATGCGCATCTACATTAAGCCCTTTGCCAATTGGATTTGGGGCGGATGCATGTTGATGGCCCTTGGCGCATTTATCTCACTGACCGACCGAAGATTGCGGGTTGGTGCAGGGGCAGCAAAACCGAAGCGTTCAGCAGCGGTGCCTGCAGAATGAAGCGGTTTGCATTGATATTGGCATTTGTAGCGTCCCCACTTTGGGCCGTTGAACCTGGTGAAATGCTGGATGATCCGGTCCTTGAGGGACGTGCGCGTGCGCTCTCAGCAGGTTTGCGATGTCCGATCTGCCAGAATGAAAGCATCGACGAATCTCATGCGGCCCTGTCGCAAGAGTTGCGCATTATCGTGCGCGAACGGTTGGTTGCGGGTGATAGTGATCAAGATATCTTTGATTACCTCGTGGCGCGATACGGCGAATATGTCCTGCTACGTCCGACGGCCAGTGGGGTGAATTGGATACTGTGGCTTGCAGCACCCGGCTTGTTGTTGCTGGGTCTTGGTATTGGATGGACCACGATCCGGCGCCGGGCCACGATCCCTGTCTCAAACCTGAGCGCACAAGAGCAAGTTGACCTCGACAAAATTTTACGCCCGTAACGTTCGGTTTCGCTTTTCTAAACCGCTTGGTTCACTAGATTGCATTCAAAGCCACCCGTGTGTTTTCGGGGGCACTTAAGGAATGTGACCATGGAATACCGCGCAATCAAACTTTGGATCAGAAACGATGTCGCTGTGATTACACTGCGACGGCCAGAGGTGATGAATGCGCTGAACACGCAGATGCGGGCCGAGATTACCCATGCGGTTAAGGCGGCCGAGGCTGAAGCGCGTGTCGTGGTCATGACTGGGCAGGGGAAATCTTTCTGCTCTGGCCAAGACTTAGGCGACGGCGGCAGTGCCGCTTCGCTTGATTTGGAACGAACCTTGCGCGATGAATATGTGCCGATGTTGCGGGCGATTGTTGATTGTAAAATCCCAACAATTGCCGCTGTGAACGGACCTGCTGCGGGTGCTGGTGCCAACCTTGCATTGGCTTTTGACGTAGTAATCGCCAGTGATGCAGCCTATTTTGTGCAAGCCTTTACGCGTATCGGTCTTATCCCGGACGCAGGCGGCACGCACTTTTTACCGCGACAAATAGGGTCAGCGCGGGCGATGGGTGCTGCGTTGTTTGCCGATAAGATCAGTGCACAACAAGCCGCCGATTGGGGTATGATTTACGAGTGTGTGGCTGATGATGACTTCGCAAGCCGGTGGCAAGATCGCGCCGCTCATTTGGCTGCTGGACCAACGGTTGCCTATCAGCACGTGAAGACTGCGTTGCGCGCGTCTAGCGACAACACGTTTGAACAGCAATTGGCGCTTGAAGCTAAGTTGCAGGGCAAGTGTGGACAGACCCGCGATTTTCAAGAGGGTGTGGTGTCGTTTTTGCAGAAACGAAAACCAGCTTATGAGGGACGGTAAATCTTATAATAGACGCTATCAGACCATACGCCATTGATACAAAATGTATTTTTGGCAAAGTGGCTTTGTGTGAAACCCAAGCTTTCAAGTAATCCAACCGAGGCTACGTTGTGAGGGTCCGCGTCAGCGATTAATTCTGACTGGTTTGTCGTCGCCCATATATGCGGCAGAATCACTTTCATTGCCTCGGTTATGATGCCCTGACGCCAAAAGTCGGGATGGAGCAGGAATCCAACCTCATTGTTTTGGTGCATCCCAACGGTACCGATGGCGGTGCCGTCTTTCTCAATAATGAAAAAAGTCTGACCTTCGCCTACGATCATCTGATCGAGGTTCTCTTGCGTTTGTTCTGGGTTGGCGTGCGGCGGGGTAGACCAATACCGCATGGCATGCGGATCACTGTAGATTGCAAATAGATCTAACAGGTCAT
>JAPKCP010000179.1 GCA_028822885.1 Yoonia sp.
GGTGAAGCCGCATATGTGCTTCCCGATTGGAGCTTGGGCCCGATTGACATTTTTGCAGTCTGGCCCTCAAACGCGCCAAAAGATGGTCTGGTTAGGTTGTTTATCGGCGAGCTTAGCAAAGACAAGTTTGGGGAATAGGGACTAACAAAGCAGCGATTGGCGGAACGTGATAACGCGCTAATTTGCAATCGTTTATCCTTTTCAGTCTTGATGCATGGGTGCAAATTCGTGCATTTTTTATGACAAAATGCGTGTCAACTGTGCTTCAAAATTCAGTATTGCAAACATGGGGCTGGGTTGACCGATCAGGACAAACTTATGAAAGTTAGTTGGTTTCCAAACCCGCCCATTCGTCTTCTGAAACAGACAGCGCTTTAATCCTAGAATACACTGTGGTTGGTGCGAGCTCCAACAAATTTGCAGCCCCACTTGGTCCAGAGACTTTTCCATGAGATCGTCGCAGGCAGTGGATTAAATTTTCACGTTCGAGCCTTCTTAAGTCTGTGCCAGTCAGGATTATCCGTGCCATGGTGTGCATTTTTGCGGGCGTTGAGTGAAATGCAAACCGCAACTTTCCGCCTTGCGCCAAGATTGCCGCACGTTCGATGACGTTTTCCAATTCTCGCACATTGCCTGGCCAATCATACGACAGAAGGGCTTCAATATTAGCCTTTGATAGCTGCGTTGGTGGCAAGCGTAACCTGCTCAAAGTTCTATCTAAGAAGTGTTTTGCCAAAAATGGAACGTCCTCTGGGCGATCTTTTAGGGCATCGCACTGGATTAAAAAAACGTTCAGCTCAAAGAACAAGTCCTGTCGAAATCGCCCTGCTTGCACCTCAGATGCAAGGTCACGCGATGTTGTGGATACAATCGTTAAGTTCACTGGGGTGTCTATCGTGTCGCCAGTTCGCCTAAATTTCTTATCTTGCAGAACGGTCATTAGTTTGGCTTGGAATACTTTGGGCAAGTCTGACACTTCGTCCAAATGTAATGTGCCATTGTTGGCGAGTGCCAGCTTTCCCGCCGTGTCGCGTGTTGCACCACGAAATGCACCACGACGATATCCAAACACCTCAGCTTCGAGGTCATGCAGGGAGATGTCGGAACAATTGACCCGCACCAAAGGCCGCTTGCGCCGCGCACTGGCTTCGTGAATGGCGCTGACGGCAAGGCTTTTGCCTGTACCGGTCGACCCAGAGATTAAAATATTGGTCTTTGTATCGGCGACCAGATCGATTTGAGCGTTTAGATTGCGCACAGCAGCTGATTGCCCAACGATCCCCGCATGCGACTGCACATTGCGGATTTCGGTGAGAAGGTAATCGTTCTCCTGTTCTAACTGAACGCGCAAATTTTCGACCTCTGCAAGCGCACTGCGCAATTTCTTTTCGTTGTCCTTGCGCTCGGTCACGTCGCGGAAGATTACAACCGCACCTGCCAGTACACCGTGGTCATAAATCGGTGTGGATATGTATTCCACTAGGATCGGTTTGCCGTCCTTGCGCCAAAAAGCGTCATCTTCAACGCGTACGGTTTTGTCGCGTCGGAATGATTTGTAGATTGGGCATTTGTGAGCAGGGAAATGATCGCCGTTTAAATGATGGTGGTGAATGATCGAATGCAGTTCGCGTCCGATCAGGTCTTCTGCGTTCCAGCCCAGCATTTCTTGGGCGGCACGGTTAACGAACGTGGCTTTGCCTTCTGCGTTGATCCCATAAATACCCTCGCCAGCCGCTTCTAAGATCAACTGGTTTTGGGATTCCATTTCGCGGAAGAAACCGTAAATAGTCTGCCATTGCATCAGGCCAGCACGTTGATGCGTGTCTTGATCAGCAAGATGTTTGCGGCGGTCTTGGGCATCAAGGTCTAGAAAGCTGAGAATGACTTGGTCATTCCCAACATGCGCACCATGAATCTGCAATCGTAGCGGTTTGTCGTCAGCACTTATGAACGTGAGCGTCGTGTCGATGTAGCGCCCAAAGTGGATGACGGCCTCTAGAAAAACTGCCATTTCAGTGGGGGGAGACGTCAGAAATTTGTCAACCTCGAACCCAGTAGGTTCCGTTTTGAAAAGCCCTGCGGTATCTGGGTTGTATGCAACAACACGTCCAGAACGCGCATCCAGAACCACTGTAGGCAAGGGGAGGTGTGCAATCGCGCATGAATGATCGGAATCGTGTATCATGGGATCAATGTGATGAGCATGTCGCGGCTAAGAGCAATTACGATATCCCGTAAATTACGAAATTCCGTACCATGTGCTAATTATTTAGTCATTAAATTCAATAATTTATGAATTTTACGCACTCTCGAAAGCCCCTTCAGATGGCTATTGACGCATGTCATCTTGATCTCAAATCTGAACATGGGGACTATTATGACAGTGAAAAGCTTAGGAAATCCATTCTCGAAAGACACCGACTTACGGCATGGACAAAGCTGCCCTTGCGATACGTGTAAGGGCGGGCGGCAATCCGCAACACCGCACATGTCGAGCGAGGAAATGTTGGAACAGGCCGTCGAAAGTGCAATCGTACGGTCCATCTTTGGTCATAGCGATATTGGACGCCGCTCCTTTATGGGGATGGTTGGTGGCACGACGGCTGCCGCGGCACTGGCCGCTGTCTTTCCAATGAACGAAGCGAAGGCTGCGATCCTTGACAACCTAGGCACACCCGAGAAAACTGATTTGAACATCGGCTTTGTGCCGATCACCTGCGCTACACCGATCATCATGGCTGAGCCGCTGGGTTTCTATTCGCGCTACGGTTTGAATGCGAAGGTCATCAAAACAGCTGGTTGGGCTGTGGCACGCGATAAGTCATTGTCTGGTGAATATGACGCCAGCCACATGCTATCACCAATGCCTTTGGCGATGACGATGGGTGCGGGATCAATTGCAGAACCCTACATAATGCCTGCGATTGAGAACATTAACGGACAAGCCATCGTTTTGGCAAATCAACACATGGACAAGCGTGACCCCAAGCAGTGGAAGGGTTTTGTCTTTGGGGTTCCATTTGAATATTCGATGCATAACTTTCTGCTGCGTTACTATGTGGCTGAATTTGGTCTGGACCCAGACGTCGACATTCAAATCCGCGTTGTACCGCCGCCTGAGATGGTCGCGAACCTGCGGGCTGGTAATCTTGATGGTTATCTGTCGCCCGATCCGTTCAACCAGCGGGCCGTTTACGAAGGCATTGGCTTTATCCACATCCTGACCAAGGAAATCTGGGACGGTCATCCTTGCTGTGCCTTTGCCGCACCTTTGTCGTTTGCGACCGAATTGCCAAATACGTACGGCGCGTTGCTCAAGTCGATCATAGACGCGACGCAATATGCATCGAATCCTGAAAATCGCAAAGAAATCGCAACGGTCATTGCACCCACGAACTATCTTAATCAACCGGTCACAGTGATTGAGCAAGTGCTTACGGGAACCTATGCGGATGGTTTGGGCGAGGTAAAGCGCGTACCAGACCGGATCGATTTTGACCCGTTCCCGTGGCAGTCAATGGGTGTGTGGATCCTGACTCAGATGAAGCGCTGGGGTTATATCGAGGGCGAAGTGGACTACAAAGGTATCGCAGAACAGGTCTATCTGGCCTCTGATGCGCGCAAGGTCATGGAAGACCTTGGGTACGAGGCCCCTGCGGAGAACTACAAATCGCACATGATTATGGGCAAGACCTTTGATTATGCTGAGCCAGAAGCCTACATCGACAGCTTTGCGATTAAAGCTGACTGATGGGAACGCTGTCAGAAAATAAGAAAGCTGCGCTGCTTTCGGTCTTGTTGCTCTTTTTTGGCCTCTTTGTGTGGGAAATGTCTATTCCCGCACAAAAGACCGTCGAAGCACTGACCGAATACGAGCGGCTAACCGGTACGGGCCAGCCAAAGGCTGGCGTGCCACCGCCCAGTAAAGTCCTCATAAAAGCGTGGGAACAATTGTCAGACCCGTTTTATGATGCTGGGCCGAATGACAAAGGCATTGGCATTCAGATTGGCTATTCGCTCTACCGTGTTTTGGTGGGGTACTTTCTGGCAGCGCTCGTCGCGATCCCGCTTGGGTTCCTGATTGGCATGTCACGCGTTGCCCACAAGGCGCTGAACCCGTTTATCCAAGTGCTGCGCCCGATCTCTCCGCTTGCTTGGATGCCGCTCGCGTTGTTCATCATTCAAGACAGTGAGGCATCCGCGATCTTTGTGATTTTCATCTGCTCGATCTGGCCGATGTTGATAAACACCGCCTTTGGTGTGGCTGGCGTGCGTGAAGACTGGGTGAATGTGGCACGTACCCATGAACTTGGTCCAATCAAGACGGCCTTCACTGTGATCCTGCCCGCAGCTGCACCGACTATTGTGACAGGTATGCGCATTTCCATTGGGATCGCATGGTTGGTTATTGTGGCCGCTGAAATGCTCGTTGGTGGCACTGGCATCGGTTACTACGTCTGGAACGAGTGGAATAACCTCGACCTGACCTCCGTTATCTTTTCAATTCTCATGATCGGCGTTGTCGGCATGTTGTTGGACGCGGCCCTTGGCCTGCTGCAGCGACGTGTCGCCTATGTTGAGTAAGGCAATCACATGACATCTCCATTCTTGAGCATCGAAAAGCTCACCCAACGATACCCTGATGGGAAAGGCGGTGAATTCACCGTCTTTGAGAACGCTAGCTTTGGAATTGAGAAGGGTGAATTCGTTTGCATCCTAGGCCATTCCGGTTGCGGCAAGTCCACGATCATGAACATCCTTGCGGGATTGGATGCACCGACCAGTGGCGTGGTGAAAATGGATGGTTATGCGCTGTCTGGCCCCAGCCTTGATCGTGGGGTGGTGTTTCAGAACTATTCTCTTCTCCCATGGCTTACCACGCTCAAGAATGTGACATTTGGCGTGGCTGCGAGGTTTCCTGCGTGGACCAAACAACAAGTGACGGACCATTCCATCGCGTTTTTGGAAAAGGTAGGCCTGACAGGGGACGCGCTTCACCGCAAACCCAGCCAGTTATCGGGTGGCATGCGCCAGCGGGTGTCTATTGCAAGGGCCTTTGCAAATGAACCCAAATTGCTACTGTTGGATGAGCCTTTTGGCGCGTTGGATGCGCTGACCCGCGGGACTATTCAAGACGAGCTGATCAAAGTTTGGAGCGGCACAGACCAGACTGTGTTCATGATCACCCACGATATTGATGAGGCAATTCTGTTGGCTGACCGCATATTGCTGATGACAACCGGCCCGCTGGCACGTGTGGCGCAAAGTGTTGAAATCACGATACCAAGGCAGCGCAATCGCACTCAAATCGTCGAACATCCAAATTACTACGCTATTCGCAACCATTTGGTGCAATTTTTGGGTGACCGATCCGTGCGGCTTGCAGGCCAAGCGTCAAGCGACGAAACGCACCGACCTGTAACGGTCCGCATCGATAAAACTGAAGATACGGCACAGAGCGAACCCCTGCTGCGTGCGATTCCAACATGACGGTCGCGGTGCCGCGTTTTCCCATTCCACCGTTCAGCTATGACGAAGCAGTGCTTAAGGTCCGTATGGCAGAAAACGCGTGGAACGGACGCGACCCGGCAAAGGTCGCGTTGGCCTATACCCCTGACACCAAATGGCGCAACCGATCTGAATTCCTGAGTGGCCGCGCTGAGGTCGAGGCCTTTCTGACCCGAAAATGGTCCGTTGAAAGTGGCTACCGTCTGATCAAGGAAATCTGGACCCATAGTGACACGCGGATCGCGGTGCGGTTCTGCTATGAATACCACGATGATGCCGGCCAATGGTATCGCGCGCATGGCAACGAAAACTGGGCGTTTGACGCAGACGGTTACATGGCAGAGCGCCATGCTTCAATCAACGATGTCCCCATCGCCGATAGTGAACGGCTGTTTCACTGGCCGACCCCAGGCTCGCGCCCTGACGGCCACCCGGGCCTGACTGAACTTGGCCTATAGCTGTTCAAGCTCTCCCATTTAGAAATTAATAAGTAAGAAAGACCCACAAAATGAACGATATGATGACCAAAGAAGACGTCACAGCAATGATCTTATCAGCCAAGAAAACGGCTGGCATGACGTGGGAAGATATTGCCGATAAAATTGGGATGTCACCTGTGTGGACCCACTCTGCTGCGATGGGCATGAACGCGTTTCCAGCTGAAAAGGCGGCTTTGATGGTCACGACGATGGGTCTGCCGCAAGAAGCGACTAGCGTCTTGGCCGAAAGCCCAACGAAAATTTGGGAACAGGCTGTGCCAACTGATCCCTGCATCTATCGCTTCTATGAAATCGTGGGTGTCTATGGCCCAACGCTCAAGGCGCTAATACAAGAGAAATTTGGTGACGGGATCATGTCTGCCATCGATTTTAATATGTCCGTCACACGCGAAGAAAACCCAAAGGGTGACCGGGTCAAAGTTGAAATGTCTGGTAAGTATTTGGGCTACAATAGCTGGTAAGCCATGACCGCGTTGCGGTGAACAATAGCTCCCCCGAATTAGCGCGGGGGAGGGATATCGACCCAGCGTGAAATCGTTTTCGACCTTGCTCATTTAAGGACGTACCTGTCAGTCGCGGTGACGGTTTGGAGCTGCAAGGCAGTGGGCCAACTGTTGCCGGCACACTCCTAGTCTAAATATAGCGTTGCTAATGCGCCTTTCGAACAGCCTGAGTTTGCACCCCAAGCCCGTGTGTGGCGGCGGTAGATGCCGAACCTAGGGCAAGTGAGACGCCAAGAGCGCCAATGAGAACGCGAAGCGACAATATGTGGTTTCCTCTTCAGTGGTTGTTCGCCCTGACTAGTATTTGGTCA
>JAPKCP010000180.1 GCA_028822885.1 Yoonia sp.
TGGTGGGAATGGGGTCATCGCCAGCTTGGGCGATTTATCGGTGTGGTTTGGGCGCTGGGTTTTGTCGGCTTTGCGCTAACGCGCAACATTCCGACGGGCTGGACGGGGCGCCTTTTGTTCATTGGCGCACTGGGTGGCCTACAAGGGGCTATTGGCTGGTGGATGGTGGCGAGCGGGCTTGAAGCGGGGATGCTCGATGTTGCCTCATATCGGCTTGCGACGCATCTTGGCCTGGCCTTTGTCATCTTTGGGTTTATTGCGTGGTATATATTGCATCTGTCGCGGCGGTCTGCAGATTTGATGCACGCGCGGCGGTCTGGGAATTCGGGCTTGGCGACGTGGGGCAGCGTGCTGGTCGGCTTCACCTTCGTGCAGATCCTGCTCGGCGCTTTGGTGGCTGGCATTGATGCGGGCCGCGCATTTCCGGAATGGCCGCTGATGGCGGGTGGGTTCTTTCCGCCTGACCCATTTATGCTGTCGCCCATTTGGCGGAACTTTTTTGAGGATGCTGGATTGGTGCAGTTTATGCATCGTATGGCAGGCTATGTGCTGCTGGCATTGAGCATTTATGTTTGGTTCCGAGCGCAGAAGTCGGCATATAACAGCACCCGATTGGCCTATAGCATGATGCTCGCGATGATGTTTGTGCAGATGCTGTTGGGTATTGTTACTGTTTTGTATTCCGCACCATGGCAGATCGCGATTGTGCATCAATTTGGCGCTGTGGTGCTGTGGGTGTTGGTCCTGCGTGGACGCTTTTTGGCTACCTATCCGCTGCCTCAATCCATTCGAGGGAAAACAGCATGAGCGCGTATGATGACCTAATGGCGTTTCAACGTGAGACTGAGGCGTTGTCTGGTGTCGCGGGTCGCTTGGGCTGGGATCAGGAAACGATGATGCCTGACGGTGCCGCTGACCAGCGCGCCGAAGAGCATGGCGCGATGGCGAATGTGCTGCATGGGCGGCGCATTGATCCACGGATTGGCGAATGGTTAGAGACGGCTGACCCTGTGGACGATGTGGGGGCAGCAAATTTACGTCAGATTAAGCGCTCCTACACACGCACCATGAAAGTGCCAGCGGCCTTAGCGGCGGAGCTAGCCAAGACGACGTCGTTGGCGCATCGCGTTTGGGCCAATTCACGGGCTGATGAAGATGTCGCTTCGTTCTTGCCCATGCTCTCGCGGGTTGTTGAGTTGCGTAAGGAAGAAGCTGCTGCCGTTGCTGGTGACGCTGATCCGTATGATGCGTTGCTTGATGATTATGAGCCGGGTGCAACGGGTGCCGAGCTTGGTGCCATGTTTGATGCATTGCGGCCCAGATTGGTTGCTTTGCGGGCGGCTATTTTGGAGAAGCCTGCGCCAGTCGCGTTGACGGGAACGTTTGATGAGGCAGGGCAATTGGCCTTGTCTACTAAGTTGGCCGAGGCATTTGGCTATGACTTAACGCATGGTCGCATTGATAAGGCTGTGCATCCGTTTTCCTCAGGATCTGGATTGGACGTACGGATCACAACGCGAACGGCTGCGACTGATCCGTTCAACTGTTTTTATTCGACGATTCATGAGGTTGGACATGCGTGCTATGAACAAGGGATTGATCATGCTCATCTGCTAACCCCGCTGGGTAGTGGTGTGTCGATGGGCGTCCATGAGAGCCAAAGCCGGATTTATGAGAACCAACTTGGGCGATCTGAGGCATTTACGGGTTGGTTGTACGGACAAATGCGTGATGTGTTCGGTGACTTTGGTATTGCCGATGAACGCGCGTTTTATGGTTGTGTGAACCGTGTGTCGGATGGGTTTATTCGGACCGAGGCTGATGAGGTTCAATATAACCTACACGTGCTGCTGCGATTTGATCTAGAGCGCGCTTTGATTGCTGGTGATCTCGCCGTTGGTGATCTTGAGGCCGCTTGGAATGATCGGTTCTTGGCAGATTTTGGGTACGCCGTTGATAAGCCTTCGAATGGCGTATTGCAGGATGTGCATTGGTCTGAGGGTCTGTTTGGGTATTTCCCGACCTACACTTTGGGCAATGTCTATGCGGGCTGTTTGAACGCTGCGATGCGGGCAGCGGTACCTTCGGTCGATGCTGATTTGGCTGTTGGTGTGACTGGTGCAGCGACGGGATGGCTGCGCGAAAATGTGCAGCAGTATGGTGGGCTTTATCAGCCGAAGGATTTGATTGCGCGGGCGACCGGCGCGGCTCCGTCAGAAGTGCCATTGTTGGATTACCTTGAGGCAAAATTTGGTGGGATTTACGGGTTGTAGAATGGCCTGACGGCCATGTGGGATTTTGCATCCCACACCCTGCAGAGTTGTTTTGGCCAAATGAAGATCAGGACCAGTTTGGTGGGCGCTTTTCAATGAAAGCGTTGATGCCTTCGTTTGTGGCATCGTCAGCCATGTTTGCGACCATGATGTCACCTGTAAAGGCGTAGGCGTCTGCTGTCGGCATTTCGGCTTGAGCGTAGAAGGCCGCTTTGCCGTATCGGACCGCTGAAGGGAGTTTGGTGGCGATTGTTGTTGCAAGGGTTCTTGTGGCTTCGGCTAGGTCGGGTTCGGGGACTGCATTGTTGATGAGGCCAAGGGACTTGGCTTCGTTTGTGTCGATGAAACGGCCTGTTGTAAGCATCTCAAAGGCCGCTTTTCTGGGAATGTTGCGGGTGAGGGCGACCATCGGTGTTGAGCAGAATAGACCGATGTTGACACCGTTCACGCCAAATTTTGTTGTGTCCGCCGCAACAGCCATATCGCAAGTCGCCACCAACTGGCAGCCTGCTGCCGTGGCAATCCCATGAACTTGGGCGATGACGGGTTGCGGGAGTGTTTGAATACGCGCCATGAGTGCAGCGCATCGGGTGAATAAATCTTTAAGCGCCGCGGGGGTCCGGTTGGCTTGCATCTCTTTGAGGTCGTGGCCCGCACAGAAAGCTTTCCCTGCGCCTGACAGGATCACCACCCTAATTGTATCGTTTTCTGCAATTGTATCAAGTTCTGCCTGCAAGGCGGCTAGCATCGCGTTGCTGAGCGCGTTCAAATTGCTGGGTGACGTCATTGTGAGATGTGCGATGTGGTCGCTATCGGTCCGGGTGAGCAGGGTCATGGGCTTGCCTTTATCGCTTGATTTTGTGAAAGCTTAAGGTCTGATTGCCGATGAGGGAAGAGATGGCTGTAACCTTAAAAATGGATATTCACGCGCTAGAGGCATTTCTAGAACGTGAGTTTACGCAAGTATCGGGGATGTTTACGTTAGATTCTCTGACGGAAGATTTGTTAACGGTCCGTTTGCTGGTTCAAGAGGAACATTTGCGCCCCGGTGGCACTGTCTCTGGTCCGTCGATGTTTGCGCTGGCTGATGTTGCAATGTATTTAGCGATTTTGGCCCGGCTTGGACCGGTCGCGCTGGCCGTGACCACAAATTGCAGCATTGATTTCATGCGCAAACCTGCGGCTGGCGTTGATCTTATCGCACAAGCCCGCGTTTTGAAGATGGGTCGGGTTTTAGCCGTCGGCGACGTGCTGATGTTTAGCGAAGGACAAGTGTCGCCCGTTGCGCGTGCGTCGCTGACATACTCTATTCCACCTGCTTAAAAAAAATGGGCCGGAGGTTATCCGGCCCAGTCAGGAAGATCTTAGCGTTGGTAGAAGCGCTTGTTTGCCTCTTTGCTGGCTTCGGAAGAACTGAGGCCGATGTCGTTTAACTCGAACGGATCAAGGCGCCCGAGCGCTTTTCGGGTACGCCAGTTCATGTCCCATTTTGTCGCCAACACCGCGACCGTCACGGCAACACGTGCAAGCGTTGGGAGCTGCGCCTGGCTGTTGAGAAGTGCAAGTTGGGCGGGGTGTAGTGCGTTTGATGACATGATGCGTCCCTTTCAAATTGTATTGACACATTGCGTTGTATTCCGTACGGTATGGCTATATTGTACCATCACTTAAGGTCGAGAGAATGATTGTATCCGATACAAAGTGGCGGCCAGAGATTGCTGGGGCTGGACGCGCAAAGTACAAAGCGCTCGCTCAAGCAATTCGTGAGGGAATTGTATCAAGACAATTGGTTGCCGGGGAACAATTACCGCCTGTGCGTGAATTGGCTTACCGGATTGGTGTAACGCCGGGTACTGTGGCACGCGCCTATGCTGTTTTGACCGATGAGGGACGTTTGACGGCCGGTGTGGGACGCGGAACATTCGTGACAGAGCGCAAGGCGGTCATTCAGTCAGTTTGGGATGCACCGGCGATGCTTGATACACTTGTCGAAGCGCCAGAGCGTGTGCATTTGTTAAGCCCCAAAATGCCAGAGGTTGGGCAGGGGGCGTTGATCCGTGATGCTTTGCATGCGTTGGCTACTGAGATGGGGCCAGAGCATCTGTTGAACTATCCAAGTCGGGTGACTGACGTGGCAGCCCGACGCGCATTTCGTGCCTCATTGACAGATACGTCGATTGGTTCATTTGATGAGAATGACGTGATCACGTCACACGGTGGTCAAAGTGCTATTATTATGATTCTACAGACTGTTCTGCATGGGCCTTCACCTGTTATCGCTGTTGATGAGCTGAGTTATGGCGGGTTTCGGTCTGCTGCTGTGATGTCGCGGGCGCAGGTCGTCGGGGTTCCTTGGGATGACGAGGGACCGGACGCGGCAGTCCTTGAGACGTTGATCAAGACACATGGTGTGCAAGTGTTCTGCACGTCAGCAGAGGTCTGTAACCCAACAGTGCGCACGACATCGACGCCGCGCCGCAAAGAGATTGCCGCGTTGGCAAGGCGCTATGGTATACACATCATTGATGACGATTGTTACCGACTGATGCGGACCGAACACCACGGGCCAAGTTATCGCGCGCTAGCGCCTGAATTGGGGTGGTATGTGACGTCGCCGTCAAAGTCGTTAACGGCTGCTTTGCGGATTGGATTTGCCGTGGCGCCACAGGACTGGGCTGCTAACCTTGCCCGCACATCAACGTTCCATTCGTTTGGTGTGACGCGGTTGGTGACTGATTTATATGCATACATTATGGCCCGCGAAGAACTTCCCGAGGTGATTGAGCGGATCAAAACGCGCATCGCAATGGATGTTAGGGGGGCGGTGAATACTTTAGGCGGGCATAAATTGACGTGGTCAGAGCAGGTGCCATTTTTGTGGTTAGAGTTGCCGTTGGGCTGGCGGGCTGGGGAATTTAAGCAGCAAGCGGAAAGCGCTGGCGTCTTGATCAAGTCGGCCGAGGAATTTGCACTGCGCGATGGTCGATCGACCCATGCTGTTAGAATCGCTGTCAACGGACAGGCATCACATGAGCACTTTGTGGCGGCCATGCAAAAGCTCCGGGTGATGTTGGACAATCCACCAGATGAGATTTCAGTGTAATTGAGTGGGGTATTTTAATACCTTATTTCCAAGCCTTTGATTTACATGAAAATTATCAGTATATTTCCTCTTGTTTGTGCGTATGGCACCTTTATAAGCCACATATCCGAATGACGGGTCTATAACAGGCCCCCAAACCTTTTTGGTGAGATATGAAAACCTTTTCTGCTACCCCGGCAGATGTAGACAAAAAATGGATCTTGATCGACGCTGAAGGCGTTGTTTTGGGTCGTCTTGCGTCGATCATCGCCATGCGCTTGCGCGGCAAGCACAAGCCAACTTTCACGCCGTCCATGGACATGGGCGACAACGTAGTCGTTATCAACGCTGAAAAAGTGCAGATGACTGGCAACAAGCGTGATGAAAAATATTACTGGCACACTGGCTATGTCGGCGGCATCAAAGAACGCACCAAGGCCGATATCCTTGAGGGTAAGCACCCTGAGCGTATTTTGATGAAAGCTGTTCAGCGCATGCTGCCCGGTGGTCCATTGTCCAAGCGTCAAATGACGCATCTGCGCGTTTTTGCTGGCACAGAGCACGGCATGGAAGCACAGAAGCCCGAAGTTCTCGACGTTAAGTCGATGAACAAAAAGAACACGAGGACCGCATAATGGCCGATCAGGTAAATTCCCTCGAAGAGCTGGGTGCCGTTGCAGAAGGCATCGTTGTCGCTGCTGAAGATGCTCCGGTTGCTGAAGTCATCATTCACCGTGACCCGGTGCGCGACGAACTTGGCCGCTCATATGCGACTGGTAAGCGTAAAGACGCTGTTGCCCGTGTTTGGATCCGTCCAGGTTCCGGCAAGGTCACAGTAAACGGCAAAGAAATGAACACATACTTTGCACGCCCTGTTTTGCAGATGATTTTGGCTCAGCCATTCTCAGTTGCTGGCGTTGCTGGTCAGTTTGACGTGATTGCCACGGTCAAAGGTGGTGGTCTTTCTGGTCAAGCTGGTGCCGTAAAGCACGGTGTTTCAAAGGCATTGCAGCTTTATGATCCATCCTTGCGTCCCGCGCTGAAAGCTGCTGGCTTCCTCACACGCGATAGCCGCGTTGTTGAGCGTAAGAAGTACGGTAAAGCAAAAGCCCGTAAGAGCTTCCAGTTCTCCAAGCGCTAACTACGAACGAGTATATTACTCAATAAAAACAAAGGGTTCGCAGTTTGCGAGCCCTTTTTTTATGCGTAGCAGATTAGTAGCAGCGCTTTGATGTCATTGACGTATTGAATTAGCGAAATTAGCATAACGACAGCATTTACAGCATGTTTGGAGTGGGCTGAATTGGCATATTACGAGAACAAAGTAGAACACTACGGTGGTTCACTTGTGCTGTTTCAACGTAATCTTGCTGTTGCTGTTCCAAAATCTAAAACGCATCGTTTGCAAAACTGGTACATGCGCTTAAAAATAGCTGGGCGAAAAGGCTATG
>JAPKCP010000011.1 GCA_028822885.1 Yoonia sp.
ATAATTCCTTGAATTTGCCACAAACCGTCCAATTAGCACGTGTAAAGCCATCCCAAAAACCATCGTTAAGACACAGTTAACTGGTTAAAAGGGCGTCATAAATTGACCGGAAAGGTCTTCAACATGACTGTACAAGCACAGGTTTCGCGTGGTTTTAACGCGATTCTGGCCTTTTCGGCCAGCCTTTTGCTGTGCATTTTACCCGGCTCAGATGCCTTTGCTGCGCCAATCGAGCTTGCCGATATTCTTGAGATTGACGCGCTTGGCTATCGTTGCGTCCCGTCCGTCTATTTTGACGACGGCGAAGACGGCAGTACGGCGATCGCGTTCTCCCTATCGGGTAAAACCCGCCTGCCCCGGACCTGTCTACCAGATCCATGTGCGCGAGCATTAACGCAACAAGAACTTTCTTCCATTACAGGGACAGAGCCGATGCTGGCCCGCTTTCACAATGAATGGGATGACTATTATTCACGCTATGCAGATCATTGCCGCCGCGAAGTGGTGGTGTCACGCCCACGTTCCGCCGACGCACCTAACCGTGGTTTCTGGCCAACAATCATTGATCGCGCACGGGTCATTCAGCAGATTGGCCTTCCCACATCCAGTCGCCTCCGCCCTTTCGTCTTTGATCAACTCGCAAATCCCGAGACTGACCGTGCTGCACCACGCCTCGCTACTTTCTTAATACCGCAACCAGCGGGGCAGTCTTTCCTCAATCCGGATCGCCCGATCCCTAGCCCGGTTCCGTTGCCAGCGTCAGGCCTCACGCTTGGGCTCACGATCGGGGCGGCTACATTTGCGCGACGACGCCGCAAATCCAAACCCATTGTTTGTAACTCCACATAAATCAAAGCGTCGGCATACAATTGTATACACTCTTACAACTAAGTCGGCTTTACGCTAAAGCACACCCAACCACGTCACCGAACCGGAGGGTATTATGTCCAAGATCAAGGTAGAAAATCCCGTTGTCGAACTCGACGGCGATGAAATGACGCGCATTATCTGGGACTTTATCAAGCAAAAGCTGATCCTGCCGTATCTCGATCTTGATCTGAAGTACTACGATCTGGGCATGGAAGTCCGCGACGAAACGAATGACCAGATTACCATTGATGCCGCCGAAGCGATCAAAAAATACGGCGTTGGCGTAAAATGCGCGACAATCACCCCCGATGAGGCGCGTGTCGAAGAATTTGGCCTCAAGCAGATGTGGCGCAGCCCAAACGGCACGATCCGCAACATCCTTGGCGGTGTTGTCTTCCGCGCGCCGATCATCTGTAAGAACGTGCCGCGCCTTGTGCCCGGTTGGACCGACCCAATTGTCATTGGGCGACATGCCTTTGGCGACCAATACAAAGCCACCGATTTCCTGATGCCCGGCCCGGGTAAACTGACAATGAAGTTTGTCGGCGAAGACGGCACTGTGATTGAGAAAGAAGTGTACGACGCACCCTCAGCCGGTGTGGCAATGGGTATGTATAACCTCGATTCCTCGATCCGCGACTTTGCGCGTGCATCGTTCAATTATGGCCTGAACATTGGTTGGCCGGTCTATCTGTCCACCAAAAATACAATCCTCAAAGCCTACGACGGTCGCTTTAAAGACCTGTTCCAAGAAATCTTTGACGCTGAATTTGCTGATAAATTCAAAGACGCTGAAATCTACTACGAACACCGCCTGATCGACGATATGGTCGCCTCTGCCATGAAGTGGTCAGGCAAATTCGTCTGGGCCTGCAAAAACTACGACGGCGACGTGCAATCTGATACAGTTGCTCAGGGCTTTGGGTCACTTGGCCTGATGACATCTGCTTTGATGACACCCGACGGCAAAATCGTTGAGGCAGAAGCAGCCCACGGCACTGTGACCCGTCACTATCGCCAGCACCAAGAAGGCAAGGCCACGTCCACCAACTCCATCGCGTCGATTTTCGCTTGGACTGGTGGTCTGAAGCACCGCGCAAAATTGGACGAGAATACACAACTGATGGCTTTTGCTGAAACGCTTGAAAAAGTGATCGTCGACACCGTTGAAAGTGGGCACATGACAAAAGACCTCGCCCTTTTGGTTGGACCAAATCAACGCTGGCTCACGACCCAAGGGTTCCTTGAGAAAATCGACGCGAATCTGAACGCTGCAATGTAGGGACCGCAATTGAGAAGGCCAACAAGACGAAGTGGCCATCGTGCGCAAGGATAGACGCTATGCCCGAGACGACCACCCACACCGCGTTAGAAGACGCGCAAGCCTTTGTGCTGTCGACAACGCTGTGCGGCTTCGGGTTGCTGATGTTGACCCATTTGGGGCTGATCACAGGACAGACCGCCGGTCTTGCTGTGTTGATCACATACATGACTGGCTGGTCTTTCGGTGCGGTGTTCTTTGTCATCAACCTGCCATTTTATGCGCTGGCGTGGTTGCGTATGGGCAAGGCCTTCACGATCCGTAGTTTTATTGCCGTCGGGTTGCTGTCAGTCGTAGCCTCATTCCTACCGACGCAGATTGCCTTTACCACACTTGCCCCGCTGACGGGTGCGTTGCTGGCGGGCGCATTAACGGGAATGGGATTGATGGTGCTTTTCCGGCACCGCGCATCGCTTGGCGGCATCGGTGTACTGGCGCTTTATCTACAAGACAAAACTGGAATGCGGGCGGGATGGATGCAAATGGGATTTGATCTATGCCTTTTTGCGACAGCATATTTTGTTATCGGCGGCAGTCTGGTGTTCTATTCCCTTTGCGGCGCTGTCGTGACCAATCTGATCATCGCAGTGAACCACCGAACAGACCGCTACACTGGGCGATAAAGCGCGACAATTTGCGCCCCAAACACCAATTGAAACTGCGACAAACCACCGATAGCGTCTCGATATGCAGATGCACTACATCATTTTAATCGTCGCGGTTGCCGCCGAAACAATCGGAACAACGGCGCTACAAGCGAGCCAGCAGTTCTCAAGGCTCTGGCCATCAGTGATCTGTGTGATTGCTTATGCCCTGTCGTTTTATCTACTGTCGCTTGCCCTTAAATTCATGCCCGTGGGCATTTTATATGCAGTTTGGTCTGGCCTAGGAATTGTCCTGATCGCAGCAATTGGCTATGCTGTTTTTGGCCAAAAACTGGACCTCCCTGCCGTGCTTGGGATTATGATGATTCTGTCGGGTATTTTGGTCATCCACCTGTTCTCAAACAGCGGTACACACTAAATTCCAGTGAAGCGATTGCGTACGCCCAGTGCCCGCATATCACACCTGCGTTTTAAGGGGCTTCCCTTTACGAGCCATGCCCTGTATCCGCGCCACAAATCCGTGCCCGCTGGCACCGACCTTCCCGACGAAAGACATTAGATATGGATATCCGCAATATCGCGATCATCGCGCACGTTGACCACGGCAAGACAACACTTGTTGACGAACTGCTTAAGCAGTCCGGCGTCTACCGCGATAATGAGGCCACCGTTGAACGCGCGATGGACAGCAACGACATCGAACGCGAACGCGGGATCACCATCCTTGCTAAATGTACGTCTGTCGAATGGCGCGGCACTCGGATCAACATCGTTGATACGCCGGGCCACGCTGACTTTGGCGGCGAAGTTGAGCGTATTCTGTCCATGGTTGACGGCGTTGTTCTTCTGGTTGATGCGGCTGAAGGCCCAATGCCACAGACAAAGTTCGTAACATCCAAAGCATTGGCCCTTGGCCTGCGCCCGATCGTAGTTGTGAACAAAGTCGACAAGGCTGATGGCGACCCAGATAAAGCGGTCGATGATTGCTTTGATCTGTTTGCAAACCTTGACGCAGATGAAAAGCAACTCGATTTTCCAATTATGTTCGCCTCTGGCCGGTCTGGCTGGTGTGATCAGGAACTTGACGGGCCGCGCGAAAATCTTGATGCGCTGTTCGATCAAATACTCGCGCATGTCCCGATGCCCGCGCAGATTTCACGCCGCCAAGAGCCGTTTCAGATGCTTGCAACAACCTTGTCTGCCGACCCGTTCATTGGTCGTATTCTGACGGGCCGTGTAGAAGCAGGGACACTGCGTGCTGGCGAAACGATCAAGGCAATCGGCCGTGACGGCGAAAAGATTGAGCAGTTCCGCGTCTCTAAAATTCTTGCGTTCCGTGGTCTTTCCCAGAAAGGCATCGACGTTGCAGAAGCTGGCGACATTGTCACCCTTGCTGGTATGACGAAAGCCACGGTCGCTGACACGCTGTGCGATCTGAACATTGACGTCGCAATCCCGGCACAACCGATTGATCCACCGACCATCACCGTGACTTTTGGCATCAACGACAGCCCGCTTGCTGGTCGTGATGGCAAAAAAGTTCAGTCCCGCGTCATCCGCGAGCGCCTAATGCGCGAATCTGAAGTCAACGTCGCCATCAAGATTGCAGACACCGCTAAGGGCGACGCCTTTGAGGTATCTGGTCGTGGCGAATTGCAGATGGGCGTTCTAATCGAGAACATGCGCCGCGAGGGCTTTGAACTTTCCATCTCACGCCCACAGGTTATCTACAGAGACATTGACGGCGTCAGAAACGAACCGATTGAGGAAGCTACAATCGACGTTGATGACGAATACACTGGCGCAGTTGTCGAAAAACTGACGGGTCCGCGCAAAGGTGAACTCGTTGAGATGAAGCCAGCTGGTGTCGGCAAAACGCGCATCATCGCGCATGTCCCATCACGCGGCCTGATCGGTTATCATGGCGAATTCCTGACCGACACACGCGGGTCTGGCATTCTGAACCGTATTTTCCACGGCTGGGCGCCTTACAAAGGCAAGATTCAAGGTCGACGTCAAGGCGTTCTGATCTCCATGGAAAACGGTAGTTCTGTTGCGTTTGCGCTCTGGAAGCTCGAAGATCGCGGTAAATTCTTCATTGGCGTTCAAGAAGCTGTCTATCAGGGCATGATCATTGGTGAACACAGCCGTGAAAATGATCTTGAAGTGAACCCTTTGAAGGGTAAGCAGCTGACCAACGTGCGGGCCTCTGGGACCGACGAAGCAGTTCGCCTGACAACGCCTGTCGTGATGTCGCTAGAGCAAGCGATTGCCTACATCGACGATGATGAACTTGTAGAGGTCACACCAAACGCGATCCGCTTGCGCAAGCGGTTCCTTGATCCACACGAGCGTAAGCGCCAATCACGCGCCGCAGGGTAAAATAGAAAAAGCCGCGCAACTAGCGCGGCTTTTTTAATTTGTGGGATCACGTTTTTCGAGAACGGGCAGACAAAACTCTGTAAGTCTTTGATCGCTCGAAAGCGCGATTTAGAAGGACCCAAAGGGTCCTTCAGCATTCTACTACTCGATTTCTTCGACGATGCTCAATTCACGTTGGCTCGCGCCTTTGGCAAAGCCAATAGCCTCCTGATACGCTGCAGAATAATAGCAATCATGCGCCGCTTGTAGACTTGGAAAACGTGCGACGACATTGCGTGGACGATCCGGCCCTTCAAGTTGTTCATACGTTCCAGCACGGGCCAAAAAGACGCCGTCGTGATCTGCAATCGCGACTGTCGCGCGTTTGGCGTATTCTCCATACGCCACCTCATCAGTCACCGTGACGTGGGCAATCCAAAGTGCAGTTGGCATTATAATTCCTCCAAAAAAGTCTTTGCAGCAGCAATCGCTGCGTCAGCATTGTCGGCAGAAGCGCCGCCACCTTGTGCCATATCAGGGCGACCGCCGCCGCCCTTACCACCCAAAAGTGGGACAGCAGCGCGCAAGACATCAACCGCTGAAAGCTTATCCGTCAAATCCTGAGTGACGCCCGTAGCAATAGCAGCCTTACCGCCTGCATCGCCAATGAGCAGAACAACGCCAGACCCAATCTCAGACTTGTACTGATCAACCAACGACGGCAAATCCTTACCCGACAGTCCAGCCATAAGCTTACCAACAAAACGAATACCATTCACCGCTTCGTCGATAGCTGCGTCAGTACCGCTGCTGCCCATCGCCAATTCCCGGCGTAGCTGTGCCACATCATTTACCAGCGATTTGCGCTCGTCCATGAGTGCTTTCACCCGGTCCGCGACATCTGCGGCAGGGGCTTTCAAGACGTTCGCCACAGCGACCAAACGCTGATCTTGCTCGCGTAGGTAATCCAGTGCTGCCTGACCAGTCAGGGCTTCAATCCGGCGAACACCGGCACTCGAAGCGCTATCGCCAAGCATCACAAACGCACCAATCTCGCCCAAACGGGTCACATGCGTGCCGCCACACAACTCAAGACTATAGGTTGATCCATCCGCACCCTTTCCTGACCCAGCGAGCTGGCCCATGGATACGACACGCACCTCGTCGCCATACTTCTCACCAAACAACGCCTGTGCCCCAAGGCCACGTGCATCATCGGGCGTCATAATCCGCGTATCAACCGCAGTGTTCTGTCGGATAAGCGCGTTCACTTCACGCTCTACCTTATCGAGGTCAGCAACACTGACGGCACTGTTGTTGCTGAAATCAAACCGCAACCGATCCGGCGCATTGAGTGATCCTTTTTGTGCGATATGATTACCCAAGACAGTCCGCAGCGCCTCGTTCAAAAGGTGTGTCGCAGTATGGTTGGCTTGGATCGCCGCACGACGCGTAACATCAACGGCCAACGCAGCACCCTGCCCGATCTTGATCTCACCTTCGATGATTTGGCCAATATGAAGAAAGACACCCGCAACCTTCTTCGTATCGGTTATCTTCGCCTTACCAGTTTCCGTTGTAACGAACCCAGCGTCACCGACCTGCCCACCCGATTCGGCGTAAAATGGTGATTGGTTCAGTGCTATTTGAACCTCACCGTTAGCAGAACTTACTGCTTGGCCATCGACGATCAACGCGACGATCTGACCTTCGGCTGATAGGTTTTCGTAACCAAGAAAATCAGTCGTGCCATGCTGATCAACCACGTCGAACCAAACGCTTGCATCAGCCTGTGCGCCTGTGCCCGTCCAAGCGGCACGCGCCTTAGCTTTTTGTTCAGCCATCGCAGAATCAAAACCATCTTTATCAACGCCAAAACCCTTTTCGCGCAATGCATCTTGGGTCAAATCAAGTGGAAAACCAAATGTATCATACAGTTTGAACGCAGCAGCACCCGGCAAGTCTGCCCCCTCTGCAAGGCCTGAAACCTCATCATCAAGTAGCTTTAATCCGCGATCCAGCGTTGTCTTGAAACGAATTTCTTCGTTCAGCAGTGTCTCTTCGATCAATCGCTGGCCTTGGCCCAACTCTGGATAAGCAGCGCCCATCTGTTTAACCAATTCTGGAACCAATTTGTGCATCACAGGGTCCGTTGCGCCCAACAAATGCGCATGACGCATCGCACGGCGCATAATGCGACGAAGAACATAGCCGCGCCCTTCATTTGAGGGCAGTACACCTTCCGCAATCAGGAACGACGTAGAGCGAAGGTGGTCAGCAATCACACGGTGATGGGTGTTGCCGTCGCCATCTGGCTCGACCGAGGTGGCATGTGCCGAGGCTTCAATCAATGCGCGCATCAGGTCCGTGTCGTAGTTATCGTGGTGGCCCTGCATCAAAGCGCCGATGCGTTCTAATCCCATGCCAGTGTCGATGGACTGCATATCAAGTGGCCGCATCGTGCCGTCTTCAAGTTGCTCATTCTGCATGAACACAAGGTTCCAGATTTCGATAAACCGATCGCCATCTTCCTCTGCAGATCCCGGAGGTCCACCCCAGATGTGATCGCCATGATCGTAGAAAATCTCAGTACAGGGACCGCACGGGCCAGTTGGACCCATGCGCCAAAAGTTATCATCCGTTGGAATGCGAATAATCCGGTCGTCAGATATACCTGCGACCTTTTTCCAAATCGAAGCCGCTTCGTCGTCTGTATGATAGACAGTAACCAACAACTTATCTTTGTTGATCCCAAAATCTTTTGTCAGCAGTTCCCATGCATATGGAATCGCTTCGTTTTTGAAGTAATCGCCAAAGCTGAAGTTACCCAGCATCTCAAAGAAAGTATGGTGACGGGCTGTGTAACCTACATTGTCGAGATCATTGTGTTTGCCGCCAGCACGCACACATTTCTGACTGGAGGTCGCACGTTGGTAGGAACCCTGCTCAACTCCCGTGAACCGATTCTTAAACTGAACCATGCCAGAGTTTGTGAACATCAACGTCGGATCATTGCGCGGGACAAGTGGACTAGATGCCACCTTTTCATGACCGTTGCGTTCATAAAAATCCAAGAAGGTGGAACGGATATCGGACAGGCTGGTCATGGGCGTCTTTCGCAAGGAAATATGGTTACCTTATGAAATACCCGGCCCCCTGCGAACTGTCCACAGCGCAACGCAAAAGGGCGCCCCACATGAGACGCCCATTCATAAAAATTAATAGTTGATTACATCTCAACCAAATCGTCATCACCAGAAGGTGCAACACTGCCATCAAGGCCGTGAGCTGCACGAATCCGATCCTCAATCTCGTTAGCAATGTGGGCATTTTCGCGTAAGAACGTCTTAGAGTTTTCGCGACCTTGCCCCATACGTTCATCTCCATAAGAGAACCACGCACCCGACTTTTCAACGATCCCGGCCTTAACACCCAAATCAAGCAATTCGCCTGTCTTAGAAATACCTTCACCATACATGATGTCAAACTCAACCTGCTTGAACGGAGGCGCGACTTTGTTCTTCACGACCTTGACGCGTGTTGCGTTTCCGACGACTTCGTCTCGGTCTTTAATCGCACCGATACGGCGGATGTCCAAACGAACAGAAGCGTAAAACTTCAAGGCGTTACCACCCGTCGTCGTCTCAGGAGAGCCAAACATAACACCAATTTTCATCCGGATTTGGTTGATGAAAATCACCATACAACCGGAGCGGTTAATCGACCCTGTCAGCTTGCGCATTGCCTGCGACATAAGCCGGGCATGAACGCCAACAGAACTATCGCCCATGTCGCCTTCGAGTTCAGATTTTGGTGTCAACGCAGCGACGGAATCGATCACAATCAAACTGACAGCCCCCGAACGAACCAGCGTATCAACAATCTCAAGCGCCTGCTCACCCGTGTCAGGCTGCGAAATCAGCAGCTCGTCGAGGTTAACACCAAGTTTCTTGGCATAAGTTGGGTCAAGCGCATGTTCCGCATCGACAAACGCACAGACACCACCCTTTTTCTGTTCTTCCGCCAAGGTGTGCAGCGTGAGTGTCGTTTTGCCCGATGATTCCGGGCCATAAATTTCAACGATCCGCCCCTTTGGCAGACCGCCAATACCAAGCGCGATATCCAGACCAAGCGAACCAGTCGATGTCGCTTCGATATCTGGAATCTGACCTTTACCGCCAAGCGTCATGATCGATCCCTTGCCGAACTGCCGTTCGATCTGGGCCAAAGCGCTATCAAGTGCCTTTTGTTTGTCCGCTGTTTTCTTATCAGTCATTTTGAGGAGTTCTGCCGTTGCCATGTCAATCACGCCCTTATTCCATAGGCCCTGTCGGGCTTCAATCGCTGCTTTGTTCTTTTTATGTTCTTGTTACCATATGGGACCAAACCAAGAACATTTCAACTAAAATCTTATGAATCTATGAAAGCCTGTTAGTGGTTAATTATTCATTTATAATATATGAGACAGTTGATAATTTGCTAAATTGGACGCCAAATGCTTGTTTTCTGGGAAGAAAAATTGGTCTTTCTTGCTGTGCCAAAGACCGGCACAACGGCCATCGAAGGGGCGCTAGCGCCGCGTGCATCCATGGTTTTGCGCCATCCGCCACAGCTGAAGCATTCGCCAGTTTACCGCTACAAACGATTCCTTCAGCCCTTGTTTGCGCAAGGTGGCGGCCAAGACGACATGGAAACCTTTGCGATGGTCCGAAATCCAATTGATTGGTTGGGAAGTTGGTACAGATACCGGGCGCGCGATGAGATTGTTGGGTCGGAAAACTCTACCCGCGACATTAGCTTTGATGATTTTGTTCTAGAGTATTGCAAAGGCCAGCCGGCGTCGTTTGCTAATGTAGGTTCGCAGGCCAAGTTCTTGACATTAGGCGACAAAACCGTTGGCGTCGATCATTTGTACCGCTACGAGGCGATGCCTAAAGCGCTCAATTTTCTCAAAGACCGGCTCAAGAAGGACGAGATAAAACTCAATCGTAAAAACGTCTCTCCACCGATGGCACTAACCATCTCCCAAGATATTGAGACGCGACTGCGAGACCGCCGCGCCTTTGAATTTGATGTCTGGGAACAAGGTCAATCTTAACGCATTGTTAGTCCTGACGCGATAACGTCCGGCCAATAGCATCTTGCCAACCTAAGTAACGTCTTTCACGCCCCGCCTCATCCATCGCCGGATCAAACCGCCGATCCAAAGCCCAATTAGCGGCAAATCCCGCCTGATCAGGGTAGATTCCAGCCCGCATTCCTGCGAGCCACGCAACGCCAAGTGCAGTTGTTTCAAGCACCTTAGGCCGATCCACAGGTGCGCCAATAATGTCGGAAAGGAACTGCATCGACCAGTCAGACGCGCTCATTCCACCATCAACGCGCAAGATGCCCTGCGCTGCGGCACCTGCCCAATCGCTTGTCATCGCCTCTAACAAGTCGCGAGTTTGATACCCCACACTTTCCAAAGCAGCTTTCGCAAATTCAGCGGGACCAGACCCACGTGTCAGCCCGAAAATCGCACCCCGGGCATTTGCGTCCCAATGCGGCGCACCAAGGCCGGTAAACGCTGGTACGAGATACAGTTCTTGGTTGGGATCGGCGCGTTCAGCGAGCGCTTGGGTCTCGCTTGCGTGTTCAATCACACCCAAGCCATCACGTAACCATTGCACAACAGCACCAGCAATGAAGATCGATCCTTCAAGGGCATAGGTCACTTTTCCATCAAGCTGATACGCGATCGTGCCCAACATCCGCTTTTCACTGCGCACGAGCGTGTCGCCCGTATTGAGCAGCGCAAAACACCCAGTCCCATAGGTCGATTTCAACATACCAGGCTGAAAACAAGCCTGACCGATTGTGGCTGCCTGTTGATCACCAGCGACCCCTAAAATGGGAATCGCGCTCCCAAATATTTCAGGTAAAGTGGTCCCGAAATCAGCAGCACAATCATAGACTTGCGGCAGCATCTTCATGGGAATACCAAAGCGTTCACAAATGCCTGTGTCCCATGCACCTTCGCGAATATTGTAAAGCATTGTGCGGGCGGCATTGGTGGCGTCGGTAACGTGCGATGCACCCCCGGTCAGCTTCCAAATCAGGTAACTGTCGACAGTGCCAAACAGTAAATCGCCCGCCTCAGCCCGCGCACGCGCGCCATCAGTATTGTCGAGAATCCACTTTAGCTTTGTCGATGAAAAATATGGATCAAGCAGCAGACCTGTCTTCTCCGTCACCTCATCCTCAAACCCTTCAGCCTTTAGCGCCTGACACAAGTCAGCAGTGCGGCGATCCTGCCAGACGATTGCCCTGTGAACAGCCTCGCCCGTTTTTTTATCCCAAACAACGACGGTTTCACGCTGGTTCGTAATCCCAATGCCAGCCACATCAGCGGCAGTAATTCCGGCCTTCGACAGAGCTAATTTTGTCGTGGCCACGGTCGTTGACCATAAGTCAGCAACTTCGTGTTCAACCCAACCCGACTGTGGAAAATACTGCGCAAACTCTTCCTGTGCGGACGCGACGATCGCCATGTCCTTGTCGAAAACGATAGCGCGGCTGGATGTCGTGCCCTGATCAATGGCTAAGATGTAGGTCATGGTGCCCCCCGGGGTATTTTACGTGACTTTAGCGGCTCGAACCGCAAGCTCAAGCACGACCTGTTGCAGCACGCATATAGGTATCGATTGCCGCAATCTGCTCACCCGACAAACGCAAGCCCAGCTTACTGCGCCGCCACACAACATCTTCTGCGGATTGAGCATATTCGTGGCGCATCAGCCAGTCAATCTCTTGCGCATGCAAGGTTGCGCCAAAGTCCTCACCAAGATCACTGACCGCCGTCGCATCCCCCAAGACATCGACTGCATCAGTGCCGTACCCTCGGATAAGCCTAAGTGCCCAATAATCTGTTAAAAATGAATAATCTCGTTTTAGATCGCTTACCAAGCGGTCCCTGTCAGTCACTGCAAAATCACCACCGGGCAATGGGACACCAGCCGTCCAATCAGCAGTCCCACCAAGAAGCGGGATCATTTTTGCCATCACTTGCTCTGCCAACTTACGATAAGTCGTTATCTTACCACCAAAAATATTCAGCAGCGGCGCGCCCTCGTTGTTCAGGGTCAGCACATAATCACGCGTTGCAGCGGTCGCGGACTTGGCCCCATCATCATAAAGCGGTCGCACGCCTGAATAGGTCCACACAACATCATCACGCGTGATCGGTTTTTTGAAATATTGGTTAATGAACGCAATCAAGTAGTCCTGCTCAGCCTCAGTCGCGACTGGCTTTTCGGACACATCAACGTGTTCAGCGTCCGTTGTCCCGATTAGGGTGAAATCTGTCTCATAAGGAATGGCGAAAATAATCCGACCATCTTCACCTTGAAAGAAGTACGACTTGTCATGGTCGAACAAACTATTTGTCACGATATGGCTTCCACGGACAAGACGCACACCTTCGGTCGCATTCATACGCACAACACCCCGAATGATGTCTTCAACCCAAGGGCCGCCGGCATTCACAATCGACCGGGCTGTCACTTCTTGCACTGTACCACCTTGATCTAACTGAATAACCCAGTGATCATCATGGCGCTCTGCTGCGACAACCTTTGTGCGGGTCATAATCTTTGCACCACGATTTTCAGCATCGCGGGCATTCAGAACGACCAGTCGCGAATCTTCGATCCAGCAATCTGAATATTCGTAAGCACGCTGGAATTTCTCCTTAAGCGGCGCACCCTCGGGACCTGTCGTCAGATCAAGCGTTTCTGTCCCCGGCAAAATCTCACGACCGCCAAGGTTATCGTACATAAATAACCCTAGACGAATGAGCCACGCAGGCCGACGTCCCTTCATCCAAGGCATGAACAGAGTCATGAGTTTGGAGGTTGGCGTATCCCCTTCAAAGCGCATATCCTTATGATATGGTAAGACAAACCGCATCGGCCAAGAGATGTGTGGCATGGCTTTCAGCAAAACTTCACGCTCAACCAGTGCCTTCTTTACAAGGCTGAATTCAAAGAACTCCAGATACCGTAATCCGCCATGGAATAACTTAGTCGAGGCAGACGACGTCGCCCCACCTAAATCGTTCATCTCAGCCAATCCGACCTTCAGGCCGCGTCCTTGTGCGTCACGGGCCACCCCAACGCCATTGATACCGCCACCAATGACGAAAATGTCGAAATCTGTGTTCATGATTTATATCCAAATATTTGCCTATATTTACCAAAGTCGGCAGCTGGCGCAATATCGACAGGTACACTTCATTCGGAATACTAAAAGCGAACACTACATTTCGTATATAATTCTGATATTTTCAGATACAATTGTTCGTTTAATGTCTAAACCGAACCTCATGGATACCCGCGAACGACACACAGCGATTCTTACCCGTGCGCGTGAAACTGGCAAGGTCAGTGCAACAGCGCTGTCAGATCGGCTGGGCGTTGCTGTTCAGACCATTCGGCGTGACCTACGCCAGCTTGCAGATGCAGGGTTGTTGGAAAGGGTGCACGGCGGCGCTGTCCTGCCCTCTGGTACCAGCAATATTGGTTATGCTGACAGACGTGCGCTGAATCGAGATGCCAAGGCGCGGATCGCTGCCCGCGCCGCCATGCTGATCCCTGATAACGCGTCGCTATTCCTCAATATAGGCACCACAACCGAAGCCCTCGCGCGCGCATTGCGTCACCACCGGAACCTCAAGGTCGTGACTAATAACCTCAACGTGGCCAGAACGTTAGCTGACGTTCGTGATTGTGAAATTGTTGTTGCGGGTGGCGTTTTGCGCCCATCAGATGGTGGTCTGGTTGGAGATCTTGCGGTGCTCGCCATTGCACGGTTCAAAGTTGATATCGCCGTGATTGGGACATCAGCAATTGATCTAGACGGCGATCTGCTGGACTTCGATGCTGAGGAGGTGCGCGTGTCGCAGGCCATTATAGCCGCAGCCCGCAAAACAATGGTGATCGCGGATAAGGCAAAATTCACCCGCAAAGCGCCGGTAAAGATCGGATCGCTTGCAGATGTGGATGATTTTGTGACCGACGGTATTCCATCAGAACGCCTCGCGCTTGCCCTCGCCGATTGGCAAACAAAGGTGCATCTCGCTTAGCCCTTGAAGCCAGTCGCAACGACAAATTTTTCAGAACTATCTTGACGCGATGACGGCGGTTTCACATTCGCGACCTTCGTAAAGCGGTTCTTGAGTATTTTTTGTAAATCCCCCTCAGCGCCACCGGCTAGTGTCTTGGCAATGAACGTTCCGCCCTCGACCAAGACATCAAACGAGAAATACGCTGCAGCCTCGCACAGCGCAATAATCCGCAAGTGGTCGGTCTGTTTGTGACCAGATGACGATGCCGCCATATCTGACATCACAACGTCAGCCTGACCGCCAAGCCATTCCATCACAAGCTTATCTGCACCGTCGTCAAGAAAATCAAGCTGATGGATCACCGCTCCCGGAACAGGTTCGACCTCTTGCAAATCGACACCAAGAATCGTGCCCATGGATTTGCCCTTCCGCTCGCCCAGCGAATTGATGCGAGGTACTGCGACCTGTAACCAGCCACCGGGGGCACACCCAAGATCAACAATACGCGCACCGGGCACCAAAAACTGATACTTTTCGTTCAGTTCCAGAATCTTATACGCTGCACGACCACGATACCCGTCTTTCTTGGCGCGAATAACGTAAGGGTCATTCAACTGGCGTTGCAACCAACGTGTCGAACTTTGGGTGCGTCCTTTGGCAGACTTCACCTTTACGGTTAAATCGCGCTGGCCACGGCCGCTCGTCTTTTTTGTTGGTTTATCTACCATTTCATTTCGCCTTAACAACTCGCCGCCAGCAGGCATCTTTCCTACTCGAAAAACGGCCCTACCCTAAAACGGCGCATCTTCCAACACACCATCTGCGGACATTTGTTGATACAACAGTCCTTCGCGCAAACCACGGTCTGCAACCGACAATCGATCCGTCGGCCATAGGCGCATCAACGCCTGTAAAATCGCAGCCCCTGACATGATCAACGCTTGGCGGTCTTTGCCAATGCGAGGGTCAACGCGGCGACCATGCGGCCCAAGCGTCAGATAGCTGCGGATCACCTTATCAATCTGATCCGAGGTCATGCGCAGCCCATCAACTTTTGTACGGTCGTAGCGTTTCAACCCCAAATGACTGGCTGCAACTGTTGTCACGGTCCCACTAGTCCCAATGATCTGAAACCCTTCACGGGCTTGGGCAGCAGCATAGGGCGCAAACGCCTCGAGACTTTCCTCAAAGAACCATGACATCAGCGCAAACCGGGCCGCGTCATCCTCAACGTCCGCGAATTGATCGCGCAAAGTCGCAACGCCCAAAGGCACTGAAATCCAATCAACAACCTTTGCAGCGGCAAACGGACCCGGGTCAGACTTAAACCCAGCGTGTAGCCGCATGATCGCATGGGGCCGTTCACGCTTGGGCACTTTCGTGAGGTCGATCCAGACCAGTTCTGTTGACCCACCACCGATATCCACAACCAACAACTGCTCTGTCTTGGTGCTGACTAATGGTGCGCAAGAAATTACGGCCAAGCGCGCCTCTTCTTCTGGCTTGATGATCTCTAGCTGTAACCCAGTTTCACGACTCACCTGAGCCACAAAGTTCGCGCCATTCTTCGCACGCCGACACGCTTCGGTGGCGACCAAACGCATGTGTTTGACCCCGTGTCGATCCAGTTTTTGCTTACAGACCCGCATTGCGGAAATAGTCCTGTTCATGGACGTCCGCGATAGTTTGCCTGTGCTTTCCAGACCTTGGCCTAGTTGCACCGACTTCGTAAAACTATCCACCACATGAAACTGACTGCCCTTTGGTTGGGCAATCAACATGCGACAGCTGTTTGTACCCAAATCCAACGCAGCATAAAGCTGCGCCGGGTCAGGCGATTTTGGCGCGGGGGTCTCGACCGCTATAGGGAACACGCCCGCACCGTTGGGACGCTTGGGCGTCATTTGAACGCCCTCCATTTCAAGTTATCCCCAAGCTATGCACCTGAGGGCGCCCGCGCAAGCCTTGCGTCGCGTTCCACGACCCTTTCATTCGAAAAGCGCCTTGATGAACGGAGCGCATGACCTTCTTGAAAATAACGGGACCAGCACGCTGTAGCCTTCCACAAACTAGATCACCATAAGACAGAGGTCGCCGCAGAAGTCGCCATTGTCGCAAACGTGTCGAAATCGGGCGATAGGTATAGCGCATGCCTGCTAGAGATGAAAAAAATCGGGAGGCCACAATGGCAAATGTGATCATCGTTTACTGGCGCGACATGCCAGCACAAGTTCTGGTCGGCCGTGGCCGCAATGGGGTGAAATTACCGCTGCCGGAACGGTTTGAACAAGCCATTGACCGCGCGGCAATGAAATCAGGTGCTGCCGAATCTGATGCCTATCTTGAAGGGTTCCGTAAAGCTGATCCAATTCCGGTTGAAGGCTCTGATCAAGATGCTGCAGCAGCAACAGTTGCCAAGATCGAGGCCGACTATGATCAAGACCGGATCAAGGTTCTGATTGCGAACGATGGCTGGGCTTAAGTCTCTGCCTCCAAACTTGGCCCACTCTATAAAGGAGGCTGTGATGGCCCTGCTCAATTTCCGCAAAAAACCCGTTGACGCGGATATAATTTCGCCAAACGTCGCAGCCTTCCTCAAAGACTATTCGATTGAGGTAATGCCACGCACCGCTGAAAAGATCATCGATTTCCAAAGCTTGCTGCCCGCACAAACCCGCGTCTACATCGCCCACATCGAAGGCACGCCAATCGACGAGATGGTCGCGACAGCTAAGCGGCTGGCCGCAGACGGCTACAACGTTATGCCCCACTTCCCAGCACGGATCATCAAAGACGAAGTTATGCTTGGTGATTGGATCGCGCGCTACCAAGGCGAGGCTGGCGTTGACCAAGCCCTCCTGCTTGCTGGTGGCGTCGCGAAACCCCACGGCGATTACGACTCCTCAATGCAGCTTCTTGAATCCGGTCTGTTCGACAAGGCAGGCTTCAAACGCTTGCATGTTGCGGGCCACCCAGAAGGCAACAAAGACATTGACCCAGACGGGTCCGACGCAAACGTCATGGACGCGTTGCGCTGGAAACAAAAGTTCAACGACACAACAGACGCGGACATGGCCCTTGCCACGCAATTTGCGTTTGAGGCTGATCCAATCATAGCATGGGCCGACGCGCTCAGGGATGCTGGGATCACTATCCCGATCCATATCGGAATCGCAGGCCCCGCAAAACTTCAAACGCTCATCAAGTTTGCAATCGCTTGCGGCGTTGGTGCATCGCTCAAGGTACTACAAAAGCGGGCCATGGATGTGACCAAACTGCTGCTGCCGTATGAGCCAAATGACATCGTGACAAAATTGGCTGACCACAAAGCAGCCAATCCCGACTTCAATATTGAAAGTGTCCATTTCTTCCCACTTGGCGGAATCAAGACCAATGCAAAATGGGCAATCGCCCAAGGCGGGGCCAACACAGCCCCTGCCAACCCAAATAAAACACCTGAGTGAAAGACCGCACATGACCCGCACGATCGTCGAAAGTAAGACCAAGACTGCCATCATCGGCTTTGACCAACCGTTCTGCGTGATCGGTGAGCGGATCAACCCAACAGGGCGCAAAATCCTCGCGGCAGAGCTGGAAGTGGACGATTTCTCACGCGTTGAAGCCGACGCGATCGCGCAGGTCATGGCAGGCGCGAACATCCTCGACATCAACTCTGGTGCTGTATTTTCCAACAAAATGGCTGAAGATCCACGGTATGCTGACAACAACTTTGTTGAGCCAATGTTGATGAAGGCACTTATCGAACGCGTGCAAGCGATCACAGATATTCCACTCTGCATCGACAGTTCCGTGCCGGGTGCATTGGAAAACGGTCTGGCAGCAGCAGAAGGTCGGCCGCTGTTGAATTCTGTTACCGGTGAAGAAGAACGCATGGAATTGGTCCTCCCACTCGTTAAGAAATACAACGTACCCGTCGTCGCGATTTCTAACGATGACACAGGCATTTCAGAAGACCCGGACGTCCGCTTTGCTGTGGCCAAAAAGATCGTAGAACGTGCAGCCGACTTCGGAATCCCAGCGCATGATATCGTAGTCGACCCACTTGTGATGCCTATCGGCGCTATGTCGACGGCCGGCCTACAGGTCTTCAAGCTCGTCCGTCGCCTACGCGAAGAACTCGGCGTGAATACGACCTGTGGTGCATCCAACATCTCATTTGGGCTCCCAAATCGTCACGGCATCAACAACGCGTTCCTGCCAATGGCAATGGCAGCAGGCATGACCTCTGCGATCATGAACCCAGTCGCTTTGCCGATTGGGCCCAAGAAGATCGCCGAGAAACGGTTGGAAGTCCAAGCCGCCGGTATTTTCATCCCAGAAGACATGGACGACGAGACATTCGTCCAACTTTTCGGTCTTGGATCAACAAAGCCACGCGCAGGCAAGGAAATGGAGGCGATTCAGGCTGCCAACTTCCTAACTAACAATGACCCATCTGGTGCAGAATGGATCAAAGCGAACCGAGTCGCACTCAAAGAAGGCGAAGGCCGCGTGCGCACAGGTCGTCGCAGTCGGGGTTAACACTTCGTTTAGGTTGAGTGTGCATGGTTGCGGGTATGAACATGATACTCCGCCCCCAGGATCCCGACTATTGGATCGCCGCCATTTTTAGCGCCAAAGCAGCGCAAAATGGCGGCGTGGTACGTCGTAATCGCATCTGGGTCGAACGTGAGATAGGACGCGCCCGCTTCGAGGACGAAGTACGCAAACGCGGTTTTCACCTTCTCGAAACGGGCCAACAACTCCTCGTCATCTGTAATTCTGGACAAATCCGGGTTGTTTTTTAAATTCCAAAATTTCGCGAAATTTTATCTGATTTTTCGCGAAAAATCGTCAGCTCTCTGCTTTTTTGGTCCAACGCCCATCTTCTTGCGCCCAATACTGCGCCTGACAGCCCTCCTTGGTCAGCGTCTTCCACTGACCGCGTGCGTGGTTCAATGCACCTTCATCATGGCCATCAAACAAAATACAAACGCGCTCAACGGCGCTAACTTCGGCAGCGGTCACATCAGCTCCACTGACACTCATAACGCAAGCGAACCCATCAGCAGGAACCACAGCGCCTAACAAAACTGGTTGATCTGCATCATGCGCACCGCCAATCATACCATGTGGCAAAAATCCATTATTCCACAGGGTTGCATCTAGCCGTTGAAGTAACCCCGCATCATGGCCACGCACAGCGACACGCCAGCCAGCATCACGACACTTTGCCAACAACATCGGCAAAGTCCGCTCAAGTGGCGTATCCGTGAGATGATAAAAATATGCGGCCCCCATGTCCTTAGCTCTCGTACTTGTCCGCGATCAATCGGTTCAAGGCCATCACACCCCAGCCCGTCGCACCTGCCGGGGCCAAAGCGGTTTCAGACTTCACAGACGCAGTTCCTGCAATATCCAAGTGGCACCACGGCACATCGTCTTTCACGAACCGCTTCAAAAACTGAGCTGCCGTAATCGACCCTGCCATGCGACCACCAACATTCTTCATATCAGCGATCCGCGACTTAATCAGCGCATCATAGGCAGGCGACATCGGCATCCGCCAAGCCCCCTCACCCTCTTCACCAGCTGCTTTGATAAACGCACCTGACAGGTCATCTGAATTTGAAAATACACCCGCGTTTTCATGGCCCAAGGCCACCAAAATTGCGCCTGTCAGCGTCGCCAAGTTAATCATCCCAACCGGCTTAAACCGCTCTTGGGTATACCAAAGCACATCAGCGAGCACTAAACGGCCCTCAGCGTCGGTATTGATCACTTCAATCGTGTCACCTTTCATGGATTTCACGACATCGCCGGGTCGGACCGCATTGCCAGACGGCATATTCTCAACAATTCCGACGATCCCGACAACATTCGCCTTCGCTTTGCGCAGCGCCAAGGTCTTCATGACGCCCGACACAACGCCCGCGCCCCCCATGTCCATGGTCATGTCTTCCATGCCCGCGCCGGGTTTCAGGCTGATACCACCTGTATCAAACACCACGCCTTTACCAACCAGCGCGAACGGTGCTTCATCACCGCCGCCATTCCACTGCATCACAACAACTTTCGACGGGCTGTCAGACCCCTGACCGACACACAACAATGATCCCATGCCTAGCTTCTCTAGATCAGGCTCCTCAAGGACCTCAACCTTCAACCCAAGCGTCGACAAAGCCGCGAGCTGATCCGCGAAGGATGTTGTCGTCAAATCATTGGCCGGGGCGTTCGTCAGGTCACGCGTGAAAAACACACCCTCTACAATGGCAGAAATAGGACCATATGCTGCGGCCACGTTATCTGGATCATTAACCATAAAGGTCACAGCCCCAGTTTCAGCCGTTTCACCCGTTTTGTGCGCGACGTAGTTGTACGTGCGCATCGCAATGCCCTGCGCGACCTCTTCAGCGCGATATGTTGACCCCGCCAGCACCAACATCCCATTGCCACCAAGTTGCTTTGCGAGATTTGCACCAGCCTTGCGTGCTTCTTGCGATGTCGGGCGGCGCGGTAATTTTACAACCAATAACGCCTCAGCAACTAACCCCGTGGGCATCGCCACTGACGTCACATCCCCAGTCTTTGCTTTTTCAAAGGCATCACTTTCTGACACGCGTGTAATTGTCTTGCGCGTCAAGGTATTCACCTTGCGACAACCTTGATCCATCTTGCCATCTTCGGTCACAAAAACGGCTACTTTTCCGTGCCTTGCAGCAAGATCTTCAAGTGAATTTGCAGTGAATACGACGGGTGTTGGCGTTGTCATGATGACCTCTTGGATAAATGGGTTGGACAATAGGTAGTCCGACCCCCGCCGATTGGCCAGATATCAGTTCAAACTCCCCGCGACTTGGGGTAGATAAGCTGCAAAACACAAGATGATGCGGGTAGAGGTGAGCAACGTGCCACGGTTCGACAGATATATGCTGTCCCAGCTTGTCGTCATGTTCGGCTTTTTTAGTCTTGTTTTGGTACTTGTTTATTGGATCAATCGCGCCGTGGTGCTTTTTGACCGCCTGATAGCGGATGGCCAATCAGCTTCAGTTTTCTTTGAGTTTACAGCACTTTCCCTGCCGGGGGTCATTCGGTTGGCGCTGCCGCTGTCAGCATTTGCAGCAACTGTATATGTCACAAACCGCATGACCGCAGAATCTGAACTCGTGGTGGTGCAGGCAACTGGCTATTCGCCATACCGCCTTGCCCGACCCGTTCTCTATTTTGGTATTATCGTTTTTGCTCTCATGACTTTATTGATGCACGTCCTTGTGCCACTGGCCTCTGTCCGCCTTGATGCACGCCAAGCAGAGATCGCAAAAAACATCACGGCACGCTTTCTCACCCCCGGTGTGTTTCTAGAACCGACGGATGGCCTCACCTTTTATATTGGCGACGTGACCCCAGCGGGTGAGCTCCAAAACGTCTTCCTCACAGATCTCCGCGATCCTGCACGTCAGGTCACATACACCGCCTCGAAAGCCTATCTCGTCCGCAGCGGTGCGAGCACCCAGCTTGTGATGGTCGATGGATTGGCTCAAAT
>JAPKCP010000012.1 GCA_028822885.1 Yoonia sp.
CTTTTGGGTCCCCATCCCGTCACGGCACGAAGGCAATTAACAAAAGGTCAACTGCTACACACAGTTATTGCCGGGGCAGACGAGATGACCTGCTCCTCTCTACTGGCTTTGGGGCCCAACTGGACGTTTACCGACGCCACAGCAGGGTTGCGCAATTTGAAAACTGGCTCTCACGACAGTTGATCCACAATCGAGGGGTTGAAGCTACGCGCCGAAAGGCCAAGTGTAGGACATCCTATTAGGAACCTGTGATGCCCTACGCCCAGACCGATAAGTCAGAGCCAGACCGTTTTTTATCCAACCCCTCGCCCGACGTGCGGACGCGCGATAAGCTCGAAGGTGGCAAACGTTTTGAGCTTGTAACCGAATTTGAACCGGCGGGCGACCAGCCAACGGCAATCAAAGAATTGACCGCAGGCATCATGTCTGGAGAACGCAATCAGGTCCTTTTGGGCGCAACAGGTAGCGGCAAAACGTTCACCATGGCAAAGGTCATTGCTGAAACCCAGCGTCCAGCGATCATCTTGGCCCCGAACAAGACGCTTGCGGCTCAGCTATATGGTGAATTCAAAGGCTTCTTTCCTGAGAACTCGGTCGAATATTTCGTCAGTTTCTATGATTATTATCAGCCAGAAGCCTACGTTGCGCGATCTGACACCTACATCGAAAAAGAAAGTCAGATTAACGAGCAAATTGACCGCATGCGCCACTCTGCGACGCGGTCGTTACTTGAACGTGACGATGTAATCATCGTTGCCTCCGTGTCGTGCATCTATGGTATCGGATCTGTTGAAACTTACGGAGCAATGACCCAAGATATTTACGTTGGCGAAACGTATGACCAACGCGGTATCATCGCCGATCTTGTCGCGCAGCAATATAAGCGCAATGATCAGGGCTTTCAGCGTGGCTGTTTCCGGGTGCGCGGCGACAGTCTTGAAGTCTGGCCAGCCCACCTTGATGATCGTGCATGGCGGTTATCGTTTTTTGGGGAAGAACTTGAGAGCATTACAGAATTTGATCCCCTAACAGGCCAAAAGACACAGACCTTTGAAAAGGTCCGCATCTATGCAAATTCGCACTACGTCACGCCGAAACCAACGATGCAACAAGCCGTCATTGGTATCAAAAAAGAACTGCGGATGCGCCTCGATCAACTTGTTGCTGATGGCAAATTGCTCGAGGCACAACGGCTAGAGCAGCGCACAAACTTCGATCTCGAAATGTTGGATGCAACTGGTGTCTGCAATGGTATCGAAAACTATTCACGCTATCTGACCGGTCGTGCGCCGGGCGAACCACCGCCCACATTGTTCGAATTCATCCCCGATAATGCCATTGTTTTTGCGGATGAATCGCATGTGTCTGTGCCGCAAATCGGCGGCATGTATAAAGGTGACTTTAGGCGTAAAATGACGCTGGCTGAACATGGCTTTCGCTTGCCATCCTGCATGGACAACCGTCCACTTAAGTTTGAGGAATGGGACGCCATGCGTCCGCAATCTGTCTTTGTTTCTGCGACCCCTTCCGCTTGGGAGCTTGACCAGGCAGGCGGTGTTTTCGCCGAACAGATTATCCGGCCAACTGGTCTAATCGACCCCCAAATTGAAATTCGCCCTGTTGAGATGCAAGTCGATGACCTGCTCGACGAGGTACGCAAAGTCAGTGCTGCTGGGTATCGCACACTTTGCACCACGCTCACCAAACGCATGGCCGAGGACCTCACTGAATATATGCACGAACAGGGTATCCGTGTGCGCTACATGCACTCCGATATCGACACGATTGAGCGGATTGAGATTTTGCGCGATCTGCGCCTTGGTGCGTTCGATGTGCTGATCGGGATTAACCTTCTACGCGAAGGTCTCGACATCCCCGAATGTGGTCTGGTTGCGATCCTTGATGCTGACAAAGAGGGTTTTCTGCGGTCTGAAACGTCGCTTGTGCAGACGATTGGTCGCGCGGCCCGGAACGCCGAAGGCCGCGTCATCATGTATGCTGACCGCATCACCGGCTCTATGAAACGGGCAATGCATGAGACAGAGCGCCGCCGTGAAAAGCAGGTCGCCTATAACGTCAAACATGGGATCACACCGCAAACCGTTAAGAAAAACGTCGAAGACATCCTTGCAGGCCTCTACAAAGGTGACGCAGATATGAGCCGCGTCACCGCAAAAATTGATAAGCCCTTGGCTGGCGGTAATCTAACAACTGTCCTTGCCGGGCTGCGCACTGACATGCGTAAGGCTGCTGAAAACCTCGAATTTGAGGAAGCTGCGCGCCTGCGCGATGAGGTCAAACGCCTTGAAGCTGTTGATCTTGCCGTATCCGACGATCCAATGGCCCGCCAACAAGCCGTCGAAAAAGCAGTGGCTGAATCGGGCGTTAAATCGGGTCGAAGCACTGCTGGACGTGGTGGGATGCGTGGTGGAAAACCACGTCGCGGTGGCAAATAGTACCATCTAGTGTTTTGCCTTCAAAGGCCGATCCCACTTCACGTTGCCTTCGGTCCAGCGCCCGCTAACAAGGTTCTTTTTGCGCGCCGAATGGGGAAACTGCGTGCGCCAATCGCGGAAATGATCGTTGGTGATCACGCGTAGACGGTGATCGCGGGCAAACATCAGTATTGATTCATCGGCAATAACGCCTTTGCTCACGACACAAATGTGATCAAATCGAATGCCAATCAGCGACGCTAAGGCCTTTTCATCGTGATATCGCTCACTGATTTTGTAGCCTACGCTCGCGTCAAAAAATACAATTGGCACATACCCCTTGCGCTCAACATCTCGCAACACACGGGCTAGAATATTCATCGACGGATCACCGCCCCAATACATCACGTTTGATCCGTCGACGACAATCGCGTTAGCAGGCGGGCCTTCCTCAACTATTTCAGCGTGTTCAACCGTTTCTGTCTGCCGCCAACGCAGCCCCAACAGAACGAGAAAGACAAGCAAAGCGGGGGCAAGAAGCAACAAATCAGAATACATAAAATACGTCATACAACCCCAAGCTGCGCCGGCAATACTAAATCAAGTCACCCAAGAAAAAAGGCAGAGGGTGCGTTCCCCCTGCCTTCATTTCTCATATCATTGGAAAGTGGCTTAGCCTTTGCCCTTCCAAGGCACCAACCAACGTTCGGCCCAGCGCATCAGCATGTCGATACCAAAACCAATGACACCGATAAGAATAATACCCATCAGAACAATGTCGGTGGACTGGAATTTCGACGCGACCATGATCATCATGCCTGCCCCTTTTTCCGCAGCCACCAATTCTGCCGCAACAACAGTTCCCCAGCAAACGCCCATCGCAACGCGCGCACCAGTGAAAATCTCAGGCAGCGAGTTCGGGATGATGACATAACGCATGATCTGCCATTTCGAGGCGCCAAGCGAATATGCAGCATGCACCTTAGAAATCCGCACACCAGACACACCAGACCGGGCAGCAATTGCCATGATCCAAAGGGCGGCAAGGAACAACAAGATGATCTTACCGACCTCACCGATACCGGCCCAAATGATCACAAGCGGGATCAAGGCAAGCGGCGGCACAGGACGCATAAATTCAACGATTGGATCAAACCAACCCCGGAACCAGTTCGATAGACCCATGGCGTAGCCAAGTGGAATGCCGACCAAAGCACCCAGCAAGAAGCCAACGATTACGCGGAAAAGCGAGAAACCAAGGTGCTCTGCCAAGGTAGAGTTCCGATACCCCTCCGTCGCAATTTCGGTCAAACGGCTCCAGACGGCTTCGGGTGCTGGCAACCAAATAGGCTCCATCTGAACGCCTGTCGCAGGATAGATATTTGGGGTGCCTTTACCAGACAGCGTAACACGACCAAAGTCAGTTTTAACGGAATCACCCGGTTCAACTGACACGCCGTTAATCGCCGTCACAAACGCGTCTTGGTCACGGCCAATTTCATCGTTTTCGTCAACACGCAAAAGCGACGACCGGTAAGCAGCCAACGCGATGCTGTCGTTCTTTGCAAAGCCTTCACCCGGCTCAACCATCGGTGCTTCAACCGGCGTTCCCGTCTCATAGACAACAACCGAAACGGTGGCATCATCGGTTTGACCGTCGGGTGTGCTGACCGTGTATGTAAATGACCCTTCACCGGTAAAGGCACCGGGGGCATGCATAAATGATGGTAGGATTTTTGACCCAGTAAAGGCGCCCCACAGCACGAAAATCAGCACGATGGATACGACTGACGCGACTGTGTTCGATGTCACGGCACTTTCGTCACCAAACGTTACCGTCTTAAGAGACCCGTAATCAGACTTTGGCGTCAGGAACCGTTTGACCGCATTCCAGATGAACGAACAGGCCAAGATCAAGAAGATATAGCCGAAAATATAGGGGAGCGCGTAAAACAAGGTGCTTAAAACAGCGACAAGTTCCGCGCCAAGTTGTGAAATTACATTCATCTGACTAGTCCTTCCTGCCCATGATTTCTTCTTCCATGTCCCAGATCATGCCAAGGATTTCCTCACGCACTTCTGAAAACTGCGGTTGCTTTTTGACGTCACGGAGGTCTTGATCGACACCCATTTCAGCAAACGGCAAGCTATATTCTTTGTGAATACGTCCCGGACGTGGGGCCATCACCAACAACCGTTCACCCAACAGCAACGCCTCTTCAACCGAGTGCGTGATAAGGATGATCGTTTTACCGGTCTCTTTCCAAAGCTTCAGAACGAGGCCTTGCATCTTTTCGCGGGTCAATGCGTCAAGCGCGCCCAGCGGTTCGTCCATCAAAATAACGTCTGGTTCATTTGCTAGACAGCGGGCCAAAGCCACACGTTGCTGCATACCGCCTGACAATTCGTAAACTGCCTTTTCCTTGAAATCACCAAGGCCAACAACATCAAGCAGATGATCCACGATTTCTCGCTTAGGGGCCGATGCCATGCCTTTCATGCTTGGACCAAAGCCGACGTTCTCACGCACGGACATCCATTCAAACAATGCACCTTGCTGGAACACCATGCCGCGATCCGCGCCGGGGCCGTGTACGGTATTGCCGTTCAGAATAATTCTACCTTGCGTCGGGGCCAAAAAGCCCGCGACAATATTCAAAAGCGTCGTCTTACCGCAACCCGATGGCCCGAGGACCGACAGCAGTTCCCCCGCTTTTAGATCAAGCGAGACGTCTTTCAGCGCTTGGACAGAACTACCGTTCGGCAGATCAAATCGCATGGATATCTTATCCATCTGCAAACCAGACATACACTGCTCCTCCTAGTTATTTTCCCTGAGAAAACCCGACACATCGTCCGGACCTTGTCGTGAAAAATAGCAATGAGGGCGCGATATAAAACCGCGCCCTCAAAAACTAGATTATTGAACAGCAGCCAATGGACCGGTGTTCACGTTACCTGTGTAGTCATCCAAAGACGCCGGGATGGAACCGGATTCAACGAAGACGTCTGCAACGCCTTTCATGAAGGATGGTGCCGCAGCGCCAAGCCATGCATCTGACAACTGCTCTTCAACAGTTGGGAAGACGAACGTTGCAAGTGATGCAGCTGCAGAAGCCTCATCCATACCGGAGTCAGTTGCAATCACGGTCAGCATTTCTGCTGCGTTGTCGCCAGCAGCCCATGCCGCGTTGGCGTCGGCTGTGACCTTCAGGAATGCAGTGACCATGTCTGCGTTTTCAGACACAAATGCGGTTGGTGCAGATGTGACGTCAAACACCAGAATGCCCAGCGCTTCTTTTTCAGCACCAGTCAGCAGCACATTGCCGTGCTCTTTCATGCGGTTCAACGCACCACCCCAACCGCAAGACATGTCGACTTGACCCTGTGCAAGCGCAGCTGCGCCATCAGCAGGTGCCATGTCCACAACATCCAAAGAGGATACTTCTACGCCAAAGTGGCCCATTTGACGCAAGAAACCGTAGTGCGCAGCTGTGCCCAGTGGAACAGCAACTTTCTTACCAGCCAATTCGGCGGCAGATGCCGCGTCGATCTCAAGACCAGCCGCTACAACACAGTTGTCGTTCTCTGCGTAGGAAACTGCAACGTCAAGGATCTGAAGATCTTGACCTGCGGATGCTGCAACCACGAAAGGCGGAACGCCTTGGGACACAGAAATATGGACGTCGCCAGACGCCATGGCCGCAGACATTGCTGTACCGGAATCGAAAGATACCCAGTTTACTTTTGCGCCAAGCGCTTCGTCATATGTGCCGTTAACCTTGGCAAACTGGAATGGCATTGGCCACTCAAGGAAATAAGCCACGGTGATTTCGCTGTGCCCGTCTGCAAATGCAGCCGTTGCACCAGTCATCATTGCAACGCCAGCAGCAGCGCTCATGAGTTTGTTGGTGAGTGTCATTTTATTTCTCCACGTTGGTTGACCCTGTTAGGGTCGGTTTGCCGGGCAGGTGTTCCCTACCTCGTCATCTTAATAGTGACCATGAAACTATGGGCTTCACCAGCCCTGTTTATGCTCACGCAACTTCCGCTGAAGTCTCTTACTTAATCGCCCCAGCGCCACCCGACACTCAAAGGGCAACGAGGTGATCCGTCAACCGGGTTCAACCATGGTCTTTTAGATAGTTTTCAAGTGCACCTATCAGAAAACGCTGGAAATAGTCATATTTTCTCAGAAACTTGGTATAATCTGCTGTCGTTTTCGCACAAATCGCCCAAAATCTGGACCTACGCTTGCACCATTGCTGGCCCTATCGGAAAAGCCATATCTGGGCGCAATGTCGTATTATTAAGCTTTGGTCGAACAATAAGATTCGCACCCCCAAAACCCTTGTAAACAAAGGAGTGTCCAGATGGACTTCACGCTATCGAACGATCCCGGCCGAGTCATTGAAGCTGACCGCGCGCACGTCTGGCACCACCTTTCTCAACATAAACCTTACGAAAATGGCGTTGACCCCCGTATCATTGTCGAAGGCAAAGGCATGAAGGTTTGGGACATCAAAGGCAAAGAGCACATTGATGCCGTGTCCGGTGGCGTTTGGACAGTCAACGTAGGCTATGGTCGTGAACGGATCGGCAAGGCGATTGCAGATGAAGTGACCAAAATGTGTTTCTTTGGCGGTATGGCAGGGACAATCCCCGGCGCAAACTTTGCTGAAATGTTGATCGATAAGATGCCCGGCCTCGACCGCGTTTACTATTCGAACTCTGGTTCTGAGGCGAATGAAAAAGGCTTCAAAATGGTCCGCCAGATCAGCCACAAGCATCATGGCGGCAAGAAGTCGAAAATTCTTTACCGCGAACGTGACTACCACGGCACAACTATCGCCACTCTGTCGGCTGGCGGCCAAGAAGAACGTGGCGCGCAATACGGCCCATACACACCAGGTTTCGTGTCCGTGCCGCATTGCCTTGAGTACCGCTCACAAGACGGATCAACGGGTGAGGCCTACGCAGCAGCATCCTTGAAGGCCATCGAAGACGTGATCTTGCGCGAAGGTGCCGACACCATCGGGTCAATCTGCCTTGAGCCAATCACAGCGGGCGGCGGCATTATCGTGCCACCCGTCGGCTACTGGGACGGCGTACAAGCGCTTTGCAAAAAGTACGAAATCCTGCTGCACATCGACGAAGTCGTCTGCGGCGTTGGGCGCACAGGCACTTGGTTTGGTTACCAGCAGTTTGGCGTGCAGCCTGACATCGTGACAATGGCAAAAGGCGTGGCGTCTGGCTACGCAGCGATCTCTTGCTGCGTCACAACCAACGCTGTGTTTGATCAGTTCAAAGACGACACCGATCACCTGTCGATGTTCCGCGATATCTCTACCTTTGGTGGCTGTACGGCTGGTCCGGCAGCGGCGATTGAGAACATGAAGATCATCGAGGAAGAAGACCTGCGTGGGAATTCGGTCCGCACTGGTGAGCATCTTAAGAACAACTTGCTGGCCCTCATGGAAAAGCACAAATGGATCGGCGACGTGCGCGGCATGGGCCTTTTTGCTGGTGCCGAACTGGTCGTAGATCGCGACAGCAAAGATCCAGTTAATGAAAAGCAAGTGGCCGCAATTGTTGCCGATTGCATGGCACAAGGTGTGATTATCGGCGCGACAAGCAAATCGCTGCCGGGCTTCAACAATACGTTGTTGTTTGCACCTGCGTTGATCGCAACACCAGACGATATTGACCACGTCACAGATGCTGTCGATCAGGCAATCACGCGCGTTTTGGGTTAAGTCAAACCTGTTCGGAATCAAAGGGCGTCGCAAATCGCGGCGCCCTTTGATTTTCTAAATCTAGGGAGCGTTCACACGCCCTAGGGATTCACCTTTGGTAAACCACTACGCACGCCTTCCCCGCGGGGAAGGTTTCAAACGTTGAATTCCAAACACGAGAGTCTTGCGTCAATCCTGCAATAGGTCCACCCTCTTACTGAACTAGGTCCAGACGAATCCAGCATGCCAATTTCTATTGAAACATTTTTCCTTGATGCTGCCGCAGAAGGAACCCTACAGGCCCGCATCCAGCAGATGGTTGCGCAGGGTATTCTGGCTGGCCGTTTTAGGCCCAAAGAACGGCTCCCATCATCACGCCGCATGGCCCATCATCTTGGCGTCAGCCGGATTACGGTCACGCTGGCCTATACCGAACTTGTCGCTGATGATTATCTGACCTCCAAGGGCCGATCTGGGTATTTTGTGTCAGAAAACGCACCCGAACCGCCCGCGTTTCCGGCGCAACAAGCGCTCAACAGCACCGTGGATTGGGGCCGCGCGATTGGTCATAAATTCACCTCTGCGTTAGGGATCGAAAAGCCAACCGATTGGGCCAACTACAAATACCCGTTTATCTATGGCCAAGCCGATCCAACACTTTTTGATAGTGCAAATTGGCGGCTTTGTGCGTTGCAGACATTGGGCAAACGCGATTTTCGCGCAATGACAGCTGATTATTTTGATGGGGATGATCCCAAGCTTGTCGATTTCATCGCCCGCCAAATCCTACCGCGTCGTGGCATTCTGGCCGGTCAGCACGAGGTTCTTGTGACGATGGGCGCGCAAAATGCGCTCTGGCTGTCAGCCCAAGTCCTCCTGAATGCGCGGCGTCGTGCTACGATTGAAAACCCATGTTATCCTGCATTACGGACGATCTTGACCCAATCGAGCTGCCAACTCAGTACCGTTGACGTTGACCACGATGGACTGCCGCCAGCAGATATTCCACAAGGCACAGATGTGGTCTTTACGACGCCCAGCCACCAATGCCCAACGGCCGCGACAATGCCATTAGAGCGGCGAAAGGCTTTGCTTCAGAAGGCTGAAGAAGAAGACTTTTTGATCGTTGAGGATGACTACGAATTTGAGATGTCATTCCTTAAATCGCCGTCCCCATCGTTGAAGTCGCTCGATCAAAATGGACGTGTGATCTACGTAGGGTCGTTCTCAAAGTCGCTTTTCCCGGGGCTGCGACTTGGTTATCTTGTCGGACCAGCACCATTCATCCGCGAGGCCCGCGCATTGCGGGCGTCAGTATTGCGCCATCCACCGGGTCAGATGCAGCGCACGGTCGCCTACTACTTATCACTTGGCCACTATGACGCGCTTGTCCGCAGAATGAGCCAAGCATACCAGCAGCGCCGCGTGATTATCGACCAAGCGATTCTTGATCACGGGCTTACGGTTGCAGGACAGGGTACATTTGGCGGAAGTTCGATCTGGATGCGGGCAGCACCACACATCAATACCAATGATCTTGCAGAGTTACTGAGACAAAAAGGTGTGCTGATCGAACCGGGTGCGCCATTCTTCGATGGTACTGATCCACCACAGAATTTTTTCCGCATCGCTTATTCTTCTATCCCTGCGAATCGTATTGCAGAGGGTATAGACCATATTGCAAATACCCTGCGGTCTATGCCTGCAGGCGATCGCACATGACTTTAGGGTATGCAGAACTCTGTTTTACTGCTAAATCCTACGCATCCCTACTTTTGAGACAAAAAGTCTCAATAATTTAACCACTGGCCCTAAATAGCTGCATCATCTGGACCTATTCCATTTGTTGATCAAATCTTAGTGTCACCACAATATCATCGGGGCCTTAGGGCCACGCCTGTTAAACTGTCTGGAGTGACTTTCCCATGAAAATGACCACCGAAGAAGCCTTCGTCAAAACGTTGCAAGCGCACGGCATTCGCCACGCGTTTGGGATCATTGGCTCTGCTATGATGCCAATTTCCGATATCTTCCCAAAAGCAGGCATCACTTTCTGGGATTGCGCCCACGAAATGACAGCCGGCATGATGGCTGACGGCTACACCCGTGCGACTGGCGAAATGTCGATGATGATCGCGCAAAACGGTCCGGGCATCACAAACTTCGTAACGTCTGTTAAGACTGCTTACTGGAACCACACACCGTGCTTGCTGGTCACGCCACAGGCTGCCAACAAAACAATTGGCCAAGGTGGCTTTCAGGAAATGGAACAGATGAACCTGTTCAAAGACTGTGTTGCCTACCAAGAAGAAGTCCGCGACCCGACGCGCATCTGTGAAGTTCTGGCCCGCGTAATTGCAAAAGCAAAGCGTCTGTCCGGCCCGGCCCAAATCAACATCCCACGTGACTTCTGGACACAGGTTGTTGACATCGAAATCCCTGAGCCGGTTGAATTCGAAGTTTCCCCCGGCGGTACAGAGTCCATCGCAAAAGCAGCTCAGTTGCTGTCCACCGCGAAATTCCCTGTCATTTTGAACGGCGCTGGCGTTGTTCTTGCGGCTGGCGGCATCGAAGCCTCCCGCGTTCTTGCTGAAAAGCTTGATGCGCCGGTTTGTGTTGGCTACCAGCATAACGATGCGTTCCCGGGCAACCACCCGCTGTTCGCAGGCCCACTCGGCTACAACGGATCTAAGGCTGGCATGGAGCTGATCTCCAAGGCGGACGTCGTTCTTGCATTGGGAACACGCTTGAACCCATTCTCCACGCTGCCCGGCTACGGCATTGATTACTGGCCAACAGAAGCCAAAATCATTCAGGTCGACATCAACCCAGACCGCATTGGCCTGACGAAGAAAGTCACAATCGGTATCGTCGGCGACGCGGCTAAAGTTGCAACAGCAATGGCTGCTCAACTGGCTGAGGGTGCAGGCGACGCAGGTCGTGATGATCGCAAAGCACTGATCGCACAGACCAAATCGGCTTGGGCACAAGAACTGACGTCTTTGGATCACGAGCAAGACGATCCGGGAACAACATGGAACCAGCGGGCACGCGATGCACGCCCAGATTGGCTGTCCCCACGTCAAGCATGGCGCGCGATCCAGTCAGCAATGCCAGAAGATGCGATTATCTCATCTGACATCGGCAATAACTGCGCGATTGGTAACGCTTACCCATCCTTCCCAACAGGTCGTAAGTATCTGGCACCGGGCCTGTTTGGTCCATGTGGCTACGGTCTTCCTGCGATCATCGGTGCGAAGATTGGTCAACGTGACGTTCCAGTCATCGGCTTTGCTGGCGACGGCGCGTTTGGTATCTCTGTCAACGAATTGACAGCGATTGGTCGCGACGAATGGCCAGCCATCACGCAGATCGTGTTCCGCAACTACCAGTGGGGTGCTGAAAAGCGGAATTCCACACTGTGGTTCAAGGACAACTTTGTCGGCACAGAACTGGACACAGGCGTTTCTTATGCCGGTATCGCCAAGGCATGTGGTCTCAAAGGCGTCGAAGCCCGCACGATGGACGAACTGACAGCAGTTCTGAATCAGGCGATCGTCGATCAAATGGAAAACAACATCACCACTGTGATCGAAGTCATCCTGAACCAAGAATTGGGTGAGCCGTTCCGCCGCGATGCAATGAAGCAGCCTGTTGAAGTTGCAGGCATCAACGCATCCGACATGGCAGCTGAATAAGCTTGCTTTTTGACCTTGGCCCCGGGCAACTGGGCGTCCTCAGCATCGCTTTGCTGGGGGCTGCCTATGTCCGGGGCTACTCTGGTTTTGGGTTCTCAGCGATATTCATCGCCTTTGCAGCACTCATCACCAATCCGCTTCCCCTGATTCCGGTGGTCTTCACGTGCGAAATCATCATGACAGCACTCCAAGCGCGCGGTATCCGCGGCCACGTCGATTGGCGAAGAGTGGGGGCGTTATTGCTGGGGGCCGCGATTGCCTTACCTTTCTCAATCAGCGTTATTTTATCGGTGGGCGAACAAACCGCGCGATTAGCAGTTTCAGCTATCGTCTTCACCATGTCCTTGATTTTGCTGACCGGCTGGACAGTCACACGCACGATCCCCAAGACCGGCTATGCTGGTGTTGGCGTGATCTCGGGGATGTGCAACGCAGCAGGCATCGGGGGATTGCCAGTCGCCGCATTTCTGACCGCACAACCGATTGCTGCACAGACATTCCGCGCCACAATGATCGTTTATCTGACCGGTCTCGACCTGATCACCTTACCACTCTTGTGGCACGGTGGGCTGGTCACATGGGAAACAGCCGTCGGCGCTGCCTGCGCGCTTCCCCTACTCGTATTGGGTGTTTGGCTGGGCTCGCGTCAATTCCTGTCCGCGTCACCTACGACATTTCGGCAGTTCGCTGTCATGCTTCTTTTGGCCCTCTCGTCGCTGGGTCTCATCCGCGTATTCATATGAGGTCACTATGACATCTCCTTTCGTTTCATCCCGCGAGGCAGTCTGCCCGCAAAACCTGATCGACCTTGCCAAGGGCTTCGCTGCCCCGCGTGTGGCTATCGCGCGCGCAGGCGCCCCGTTGCCAATGGAAGCCGCTGAAGACGCCACCAAAGCGGGAATTATGATTCCGGTGTTTGTGGGTGAGGCGGACGCGATCCGCGCGGAAGCCGCCAAGCTGGATTGGGACATCTCAGGCTTCACGATCCACGACACAACTGGCGAAGAAGACGCCGGGATGACAGCAGCCCGCCTTTGTGGTGAGGGCGAGGCTGACGTTCTAATGAAAGGCCAGTTGCACACGGATGTCTTCATGAAATCCGCCGTGTCCCGCGCCAATGGATTGCGCACAGACAAACGGTTCGTTCACATCTTTCACATTTCGCACCCAGATGGTGGTCGGCCGATCTTGATCTCAGACGCAGCCGTCAACGTGAACCCGAATATAGAGACCCGCCAATCCGCGATTGAGGAGGTTGTAGACCTGTTGCAACGCCTTGGCACTGCACGTCCGAAAATTGCGATCCTCTCAGCGACAGAAAGTCCAATTCCTTCGGTGCCATCTTCTATGGAAGGCCGTGAACTGGCCGATTGGGCCGCCGAGAATGTGAAGGGCGCTGATGTGTCCGGGCCATTGGCGCTTGACCTTATTCTGTCTATGGATGCCGTGAAGACCAAAGGCCTGACCGATGATCCCGTCGCAGGCCAAGCTGATGCGATCATCGTGCCTGATATCGTGTCTGGCAACGCATTGTTCAAATCGCTCGTTTATATCGGCGGTGGATGTGCAGCGGGCCTTGTGACCGGTGCGAAGGTGCCAATCCTTTTAACATCGCGGGCTGATCCGGCCGCAGCGCGCATGGCGTCCGCTGCCCTTGCATCTATCCGCTGCGGTTTGCCAAAATGATTCTCGTTCTCAACGCAGGCTCATCATCGCTTAAGGTCGAAGTTTTCGATCTTGCGTTGACGTCTGTGGTGAGCGGATCTGTGACGAACATCGGCACAGACGGCGTGTTACGCCTTGGTGAAAACCGTACTGAATGCATCACAACTGACCACGCCGATGCGTTAGCCAAAATGTTAGAAGCATTGGCAAACCAAGATATCACACTGAACACGTTGACAGCGGCGGCCCACCGCGTGGTGCATGGCGGCACAATCCTGACGCAGCCTGCAAAAATCACAGACCACGTGATCAAAGCAATTGAGAGCTGCATCCCACTGGCCCCTCTCCACAATCCCAACAATCTTGCCGCGATCCTCGCATTACGCGAAAAAGCCCCTGAACTGCCGCAATACTGCTCATTCGGAACCGCCTTCCACGCCTCAAACCCGGACGTAGCAACACGCTACGCGATCCCACAAACCCAGCACGACGCAGGCATTCGCCGGTATGGGTTTCACGGATTGTCTTACGCAAACATGGTTGCGGAATTTGGTGAGAAAACCCCTCATCGCCTGCTGGCATTCCACCTTGGCAATGGTGCGTCGCTTTGCGCCATCAAGGACGGGAAATCCATCGCGACATCTATGGGGTATTCGCCCCTATCCGGCCTTACCATGGGCACTCGTTCTGGCGATATCGACGGGGCCGCCGTCTTGCGCATCTCAGATGCGATTGGCGAAGATGAAGCAGACCGGTTGTTGAACAAAAACTCTGGTTTGAAAGCGCTAGCCGGCGACAACAACATGAAGACCTTACTGGACCGCGACGATGACGCGGCCAAGTTCGCGGTTGATCATTTCTGCTACTGGGCCGCCCGCCATGCCGGGTCTGCAATTGTCGCAATGGGTGGCGTGGATGCCGTGGCCTTCACGGGTGGCATTGGTGAAAATGCGCCATTGATCCGCGACAAAATCATGGAACACTTAGCCTGTTTTGGGCAACCAGAGGTCCACGTGATCGCCGCCGATGAAGAAAAGGCCATCGCCCGCGATGCCCTATCATTGATGGCGGCCTGCTGATGGAGCTTCTCAACCTCAGCACCCAAGACTTCACGATCCTTGCTGTCATCGTGACCCTCGCGGGCGTCGTGCGTGGATTTTCCGGCTTTGCCCTGTCAGCGCTGATCATGGCAGCGGGTGTGATGGTCCTGCCACCGATTGAGTTGATCCCAATTTGCCTAATCCTCGAATTCGTGGCCTCTATCCTTATGGCTGGCGGGGGCTGGCGCGAGGCGGATCGTGGCGTTGTTTTAGGCCTCGTGATTGGGTCCACAATTGGCGTGCCATTTGGCGTTGTGACGATGATGGCCCTCCCAGAAGAAACGTCTAAACTGGTTGTGCTCGCTCTCGTCATCATCCTTGCCGCCACACAGTTAGCTAAAGTGCGGTTTGCTTTCCTTGCCACAAAACCGGGGCTCTATATCTCAGGCTTTTGCGCTGGGGTCGCTACGGGGCTGGCCTCTGTCGGTGGTATGGTGGTCGCCCTTTACGTGCTGTCCCAAGACGCGCCTGCGGCGAAAATGCGCGCAGCCTTAGTTCTTTTCCTTTTCATCAGCGGTTTTACGACGTTGATCACCTACCTTTATACTGGCGTCATGAACGGCCAAGCCTTTGCGCGTGGCACGTCGCTTGCTGTTTTTGCAGCCGCTGGTGTTTTCACAGGTCAGAAGTTCTTTACCGAACGGCTGTCCCCCTATTATCGTCCATTCTGTCTGACCTTGCTCATGTCGCTCGCGACATTTGGATTGGTCCGGACAACCATCGCTTGAAAGGTGAGTATATGACGCATCATCAACCCGACCTCGACACATCCCCCAAGGTGTCCGACGAGGTGCGCAAAACCACCTGTTATATGTGCGCGTGCCGCTGCGGCATTAACGTCCACATGAAAGAGGGAAAGGTTGCCTATATCGAAGGCAACAAAGACCACCCTGTGAACAAAGGTGTTTTGTGCGCTAAGGGGTCCGCCGGGATCATGCAGCACAATGCGCCGTCCCGTTTAAGAGCCCCGATGAAGCGCGTTGGCGAACGTGGCTCCGGTGAATTCGAAGAAATCTCATGGGATGAAGCATTAAAAATCGCCAAGGGTCATCTTGAGCCAATCCGCAATGAAGCTCCTGAAAAGCTGGCGTTTTTTACAGGTCGTGACCAATCACAATCCTTCACTGGGTTCTGGGCGCAAGCCTTTGGCACGCCAAACTTCGCGGCCCACGGTGGTTTCTGTTCCGTGAACATGGCCGCTGCTGGCATCTACACGATGGGCGGCGCGTTTTGGGAATTTGGTCAACCCGATTGGGACCTGACCAAGATGGTTATGATCTTTGGCGTCGCAGAAGATCACGATTCAAACCCAATCAAAATGGGCATTGGTCGTGCTAAGAAAAACGGCGCAAAAATCGTTGGTGTGAACCCAATCCGTACTGGCTATAACGCTGTTGCAGATGAATGGGTCGGCATCACGCCCGGCACCGACGGTCTTTACATCCTGTCGATGATCCATTGCCTGATGAAGGCTGGCAAGATCGACCTCGACTATCTGGCACGCTTCACCAACGCATCTGTCTTGATCAACGAAGACCCCAACAGCGAAGAACGCGGCCTGTTCCTGAAAGACAGCGACGGCCAGCCACAGGTCATCGACCGCAACACTGGCAAACTGGCACCATGGAACGGCCAAGGCGTCGAGCCTGATTTGTCTGGGACGTTCCACGACAAAGGTGTGACGCACCGGCCTGTCTTCCACCAGATGGCCGAAAAGTATCTGTCCGAGGAATATGCGCCAGAAGCCGTTGCAGACCGCACTGGTATCTCTGCTGCAAAGATCCGCACGATGGCTGCAGAACTGGCTCGCGTTGCATTCGACGAAGAAATCTCAGTTGATCGCGAATGGACCGATTTCCGCGGCAAAAAGCACGCGAAAATGGTTGGGCGTCCGGTATCGTTCCACGCCATGCGCGGCATCTCGGCCCACTCCAACGGGTTCCAGACCTGCCGGGCACTGCATGTGTTGCAAATCCTGCTTGGCACCGTGGAAACACCCGGCGGTATGCGCTTCAAACCACCGTATCCAAAGCCCGCGACGGCCCATCCAAAGCCGCACGGCAAAGTCACGGTCGGCAAGCCGCTTGACGGTCCACACCTCGGATATGTCCACGGTCCTGACGATTTGCTGCTGCAAGAAGACGGTAGCCCGACCCGGATCGACAAAGCCTATTCTTGGGACAACCCAATGTCGGCCCACGGGCTGATGCACATGGTGATCTCAAACGCGCATGCAGGTGTGCCGTACAAGATCGACACGCTGTTCATGTATATGGCGAACATGGCGTGGAATTCGTCGATGAACACGTCTGGCGTCATGAAGATGCTGACCGACAAAAACGAAGACGGCACCTACGTCATCCCAAACATCATTTATTCTGATGCCTATTCATCAGAAATGGTGGCGTACGCAGACTTGATCCTACCGGACACGACGTACCTTGAACGGCACGACTGCATCTCGCTCCTTGACCGTCCAATCTCTGAAGCGGACGCAGTTGCAGACGCCATCCGCTGGCCAGTTGTTGAACCTGACCGCGACGTGCGTGGCTTCCAATCAGTCCTGTGCGAACTTGGCGCGATGCTCGATATGCCCGGTTTCGTGAACGAAGACGGATCGCAAAAATACGCGGACTACGGCGATTACATCACCAACCACATTCGTCGCCCAGGCGTTGGCCCATTGGCCGGTTTCCGTAATGAAGACGGATCTGGCAAGGGCCGCGGCGACGTAAACCCGAACCAGCTGCAAGCCTACATCGACAATGGTGGCTTCTGGGTCGAACATGTCCCGGAAGAGGCCGCCTACTACAAGCCATTCAACAACGCCTATCAAGACTGGGCAGTGAAGATGGGCTTCTTTGATGCCGTCCAACCCTACATCTTCCAGCTTTACGTTGAGCCGATGCGCAAATTTCAGCTTGCTGCCGAAGGTGTCGGGACGCGTCAACCACCAGAGCATCTGCGCGCACAAATCAAGAAAACGATGGACCCGCTGCCAATCTGGTACGCACCCTTCGAAGACAGCCATGTCGACGTCGACGAATACCCTGTTCACGCGCTTACCCAACGCCCAATGGCGATGTACCACTCTTGGGGAACGCAGAACGCATGGTTGCGGCAAATCCACGGCCATAACCCCCTATATGTCCCAACCAAAATCTGGGAGGCCAATGGGTTCGAAGAAGGCGATTGGGCCAAAGTCGAATCCGTCCACGGCGCCATCGTCGTGCCAGTCGCACATCAGGCGTCCTTGAACGAAAACACAATCTGGACATGGAACGCGATCGGCAAACGCAAAGGCGCGTGGGCATTAGATGAAAAAGCACCAGAAGCCACCAAAGGTTTCTTGATGAACCATCTCATCCACGAACTGTTGCCACCAAAAGGCGACGGTCTGCGATGGTCAAACTCTGACCCGATCACAGGCCAAGCAGCTTGGTTCGACCTGCGCGTAAAGATCAGCAAGTCAGACACACCAAACGAGGCGCTACCCGTGATGCCCGCAATCAAATCCCCCGTCGGCAAGGGCCCTAGTAAGCTGACATGGAAGGTAGGCAAATGACCTCTTTTTTCGTCGCTTTACATAGACCTGCACAGCAGCCAACCCGCACTCTCACCACGATAGGAGGCCGATCATGACCACCTTACCTACCTCAACGAAGAAGAAACTTGGCCTTGTGATTGACCTCGACACCTGTGTCGGTTGCCATGCTTGCGTGATTTCCTGCAAAGGGTGGAACACCGAAAACTACGGTGAACCACTATCGGATCAGGACCCATATGGCGCCAACCCAAGCGGGACATTCCTAAACCGGGTGCATTCGTATGAGGTTCAGCCACCAAACCTCAAGGATGGCACAACACCTGCTGCCCAACTGATCCACTTCCCAAAATCCTGCTTACATTGCGACGACGCACCATGCGTCACGGTCTGCCCAACAGGGGCAAGCTATAAGCGCGAAGAAGACGGTATCGTGCTGGTAAATGAGCAAGATTGCATCGGCTGCGGCCTTTGTGCTTGGGCCTGCCCATACGGCGCACGGGAAATGGATGCGGATGCAGGGGTCATGAAGAAGTGCACCCTTTGTGTGGACCGCATTTACAACGAAAACCTGCCTGAGGAAGATCGCGAACCCGCTTGCGTGCGCACATGCCCATCAAATGCACGTCACTTTGGTGATTTCGCAGACCCAGACTCAAACGTCTCGATCCTCACACGCGAACGTGGCGGCATGGACTTGATGCCAGAACAAGGCACAAAGCCCGTCAACAAATACCTGCCGCCGCGTCCCAAGGATGTCGCCCCAGAGTTTGACGTTCTTGCGCCTTACCTCGAACCAATTGCCCAAGACGCTAAGGGCTTTGTCGGCTGGCTTGATAAAGCACTGAACACCATGCCCGGAGGAGCGAAATAATGCATCCCGCACCAAGTGTTATCATCTTCACAACCTTCTCCGGTCTCGGTTTTGGTTTGCTATTCTGGCTTGGCCTTGGGGCAATTCAGCCCACAGGTTTCAGCGCATTCATCTGGTTTGCGATCGCGTTTGCGATGGCAGTCGGTGGCTTGCTTGCCTCAACCTTCCACCTTGGCCACCCCGAACGCGCGCTCAAAGCGTTCTCTCAGTGGCGCTCTAGCTGGCTGTCCCGCGAAGGCATCGCTGCCGTCGTTACCCTTGTGATCATGGGCATATACGCACTTGGCGCATTGTTCGGCACACACATGGGCTTCCTCGGGTTCCTTGGCGCAATTGGCGCTTTGGCAACCGTGTTCACGACATCGATGATCTACGCCCAACTTAAGACAGTTCCACGTTGGAAGCATTGGACGACGCCTGCGTTGTTCCTCACGCTGTCACTTGGTGGCGGTGCTTTGTTTGCTGGTCAAGCTTGGATCGCGATTATCCTACTCGCTGCGAGCGCTTGCCTGCAGTTCTACGCATGGTCCACGGGCGACACGCGCTTGGACGAATCTGGCACCGACCTTAAGACCGCAACAGGTCTTGGTCATATCGGTGAGGTTCGCGCGTTTGAGCCACCACACACGGGCACCAACTACTTGATGCGCGAATTCATCCACGTTGTGGGCCGCAAACATGCGGAAAAGCTGCGGATGATCGCCTTAGGTTTGGGGTTTGTTTTGCCGGTCTTTTTGCTGCTCTTGCCGTTCAACCATTTCTTGGCACTGCTCGCGGTGATCAGTCACGTTGCAGGCGTATTGACCCTGCGCTGGTTGTTTTTTGCACAAGCAGAGCATGTCGTTGGGCTATATTACGGCAAACGCTAATCGACATAAGGGCGGTCCATTGGGCCGCCCTTAGCCATTAAGAATCTTCATCTCGAATATGCCAGTTCGCCGCGTCATAGGCGATATCACGGGCAGTTTGCTGCAAAAGCGGCGCAAACTTTTCCATCCCCTTTAGCGTCTGGCGATCCGTTGTGCTTGTCACTGACAATCCCCCCAACGGCCGCCCTTTTTCAGTCAAGATCGGCACTGCGACGCAAATAATCCCCGGCTCATGTTCTTCATCGTCGAACCCGTACCCACGCGCGACAATCCCGTCTAACTCTTCCATCAAAGTCTCAGCTGTTGTGAACGTCTTTGGCGTGAACTGATGAAACGACTGCTGTCCGATGAGCCGGGTCAATTGAGCGTCCTCGGTATAGGCCAACATGACCTTTCCAACGCCAGTGCAATAAGCTGGCCCAACTTTGCCAGCTTGCGAAAACATTTGTACCGGCTGGACTGCATTTCGCTTTTCCAAATACAAAACCTGCGCATTATCGAGCTGGGCAAGGTGGACGGTTTCCCCCACCTCTGAACTCAACGCATCCAAATGCGGGCGCGCAATCGGGGCAAGCGTAGATTGCGCCCAAGCTGCATGCGCCAAACGCACAAGGCGCACACCCGGCGAATAGGTCTGGCGATCTGGGTTGTAAGATAACATCCCCTGATTAGTGAGCGTTTGCACAAACCGGTACAATGTGGGTTTGGGAAACGCCGATTGGGAAAGAATTTCACCAAACCGAACTGGATGCCCAAAGGCTGCAACTTGATCTAAAACGGCCAGTGCCTTACCGACAGTTCCATCTTCATGGTCACGTAACATACCTGCGACCTCCCTTTGTGCAGCGGTTGACATTTTCCTATGATAGTCGCTTTAGTATCAATATTCAAAACCTAGTTTCAACTATTGAAACAAGAAGCTGTCCAAACGGACCTGACCATCGATTGAGTTCTCATGACCCGTACTTTCCGCCTTGATGATGATCGCCAAACGCTTGTGTTTGCAGCTCGCAATGACCGCCTTCACGAGGTTGTTTATTGGGGTGCTGCTTTACCGATGGATGAGAATCTGTCGACCATCCATGCCGCAGGCGCCTTGGACGTGACAGGTGGGATGCTGGATGAAAATCCCGACATGTCGATCTGCCCAGAGGCATCGCGATCCTTTCCCGGCCAGCCCGGTCTCATCATCCGTGACACAGATGGCACGCCACTATTGCCCAAATTCTGCTTTGAAACCGCTGATGAAAGTGACGGGTTGGTCCTGACCTACAGCGATGCCACCAATGGTCTGCAACTGACCGTCAGCTTCAAACCTGACCAGCACACTCACATCATCACCTGCCAAACGACACTTGACGCAGATCGCCCGATGCACCTGCATTGGCTGGCGGCACCTGTGTTGCCCGGCCCACAACAGTCAAACGAGATGATCGACTTTTCAGGGCGCTGGTGCGGTGAATTCCAACCCAACCGGACAGCATGGGGTGCTGGTATCCGCTACCGCGAAAACCGCACGGGCCGCACGGGTCACGAACATTTTCCAGGTTTGATTGTACCCTGCACTGGTGCGACGAATACCCAAGGCGAAGCGTATGGTTTCCACTACGGCTGGTCTGGTGGTCACCGCATGATCGCCGAAGAACTACAAGACGGACGCCGCCAAATTCAATGGGGCCATGCTGCCCGAATGGAAACAACCGCCGCCACCCAATTCAAAACTGCACCTCTCTATATTACTTATTCAGACACTGGCCTGAATGGTTGCGCCGTGTCCTTCCAACGCCACCTGCGCGATCGGATTGTGACGTGGCCAAAGCCCAAAGCCCCACGCCCAGTGCACTACAACTGCT
>JAPKCP010000181.1 GCA_028822885.1 Yoonia sp.
CATGACCTGAAAGAGGTCTTCTTTTGGGGGCGCGAAACCACGTCGGATGATCCAGACTTGATAGCTGGCAAACCGCTTGTGGCATGCAATCAATGGCCATCAGATACCTTTCCGCGCTTAGAAAGTGATCTGCGCCCTTACTACGATGCACTTTGCGACGTGGCCCGTAAAATCATGTCAGCAATTGCGCTTAGCCTTAATCAACCTGCTGATTTCTTTGCGCAGTGTTATGAAAAGCCGTTGGCGCGGGGGCAGTTAGTTTTCTATCCACCATCGACAAACCAAGATGATGCAGAGCAGCGGTTTGGCGTTGCGCCGCACACGGACTTTGGGGTTCTGACCTTATTGTTGCAGGACAGTAGCGGGGGATTGCAGGTCAAAGCCAAGTCTGGGGACTGGATCGAAGCACCGCCTATCGCTGGCACTCTCGTATGTAATATCGGGGACCTCCTTGCCCGCTGGAGCAATGACCGTTTTGCCTCCACCCTCCACCGCGTCATCAACCGCACGCCCAATGCGCGGTTCTCAATTCCAGTGTTTTTTGACCCGCATACTGACACGATTATTGATCCGGTGGACCTTGGGATTGCGCGATCCGAAAGCCGGTATGCGCCGGTTACCGCTGGTGCGCATATCGTTGGGCGGAACAAACAAAGTTTCTCACATCTTAAAGTGGACACTGATGGCGATGCGAAGAAGCCTTCACTTAGCTAAGGTGTCTTGCGATCTGCCATGCTAGTTGTGATCCGGTAGCTGGTTTCAGCCGTAAGTTATTTTGAACATGAATATTTTCTGCGGTCACTGTTGAAAGGGATGTTGCGTCACGTATTGGACGCGCCCTGACATGATGCGCGGCGCGAAAGGCCAAAAATGAAAAAGTTTCTGAGTTTCGTAGGTGTTGGCCTACGCGAAATTTTCTGGATCGCCATCGCTGCCGCCGTGGTTTTTGGTGGGATCAGTGGATTTCGCTACCTTGGTGAAAATCGCGAAATTGTTGAGCCTGAATTGGTTGAACGTGCAGTTACGCTTGTTGATACTGTTGGCCTTGTACCAATCGCCGACCCGCTGCCAATCCGTGGCGAAGGTTTCATGCAACCGTTCCGCCTTGCCAATCTGGCAGGCCAAGTTGGTGGGCAAATTATTGAGCTGCATCCGGCGATCACTGACGTGGGCGCGTTCAAAAATGGTGATGTGCTCGCTCGCCTTGATGATAGTGCAGAACGCGCTGCGCTGTCGCAAACGCAGGCGAATATTGATGGTACCCGTGCGCGGCTTGATCTGAATGAGATTTTGCTGAGACGCACTGAATCCTTACGCGAAAGTGGGACAGCTAGTCAGGCCGCCTTGGATCAAGTGTTGAGCACGCGAGAAGAACTCGCGGCTAGCTTGAACAGCCTCAACGCTGCACGTGTGTCGGCAGTCCTGAACCTTGAACGCAAAGCCGTCAAAGCGCCATTTGATGGGGCTGTGCTGAGCAAGGTTGTCGAAATCGGCACAGTCGTAAATGCGGGCCAAGCAATCGCTGAGATTTACACACAGGACCGCATGGAAATCGCTGTGAACGTGCGTGAAGCAGACGCTGCCCTGATCCCCGGATTGTTTGAAGGGGCTTCGCCGGAAGCCACAGTGTCCGTAAGATTTGCCGGCCAAAGCTTTGCTTGGGATGCGCGGGTGACACGGGTAGCATCGACATTGGATTCGCGGACGCGCACGCTCGAAGTTACAGTCGAACTGAACGACATTGACGGTGCTCGTGCAACCAGCACGACGCGGCTTGCTTCAGGTGCGCCGCCTGCACTGATCAACTCGTTCGCGAAGGTTGTGATCGAAGGGCCACAGCCAGACGCGACTTACCCGATCCCATCAACGGCGCTGCGTGGTGGCGATAGCCTTTGGCTGTATGAACCTGCGGAGGATGGCAGTGGCCTGCTTCGGATTCTGCCTGCCGCATTGATCCACGTAGACGGCGAAACGTCGTATGTGCGGGTTGATGATCTGCCGGCCAATGCACGCTTAATCACGACAGCGCTGTCCACCCCGCAAGCTGGCATGCAACTGCGTGATGTTGCGAACGGCACCCAGCCATGAACGGTATGATAAAATGGATGGCAGAGCATCCAGTCGCGGCAAACCTGACGATGGTTTTTGTGGTTGTGGTCGGTGTGATGACCGCCTTGCAGATGCCGCAAAAGACATTCCCAGAATTCACGCTTGATACGGTCAGCGTGTCAGTCAGCTATCCGGGGTCGTCCCCGCTTGAAATTCAAGACAGCATCGTGCGCCCGATTGAAGATCAACTGTCCGGCATCGATGGTATCGACAGTATCACGGCATCCATCAGCGAAGGGCGTGGCGGCGTCACCGTGTCGTTCCTGCGCGGCGAGGACATCCAAGAAAAGCTGGACGCGATCAAGACTGAAGTCGACCGAATTACCCTGTTTCCTGAGGATGCAAATGAACCTGTTGTTGTGCAGGCGAACTCCAACACGCGCGTCCTGGAAATTGCGATTCACGGTGATGCATCAGAGGCTGTCCTTAAGGAAGTTGCAGAGCGACTAAAGAATGAACTCGCCGCGCTGAATTCTATTTCCTTCGTTGAGGTCGCAAATACCCGCGCCTATGAAATCTCAATTGAAGTCGAACCAGACACGTTGCGCGCCTACGGCATCACAATGGCTGAGGTGGCTAATGTCATTGCGCAGAACTCTCTCGAATTGCCGGGTGGGTCGATTGATACGAACACTGTGGCCATTCCAATTCGCACGACGGGCCGGAACTATACGCAAAGTGACTTTGAAAACATCATCGTTCGGACGGATGACAAAGGTGGACGGGTCTATTTGCGCGATATTGCAAAAGTCGTGGATGGCTTTGAAAACGCTAACTTGGCCGCTAATTTCAACGGAGACCGATCCGTTTCGGTCAACGTCTTCCGTGTTGGTGATGAGCAGGTCTTAACAATTGTTGAAGAGGCCCGCGCATATCTGAACACAACTTTCAGACCGTCGCTGGAAAAAGGCATCAACGCGACTGTCTGGCAGGACGACTCAAAGGACCTGCAAGATCGCGTTGATTTGTTGGTCAATAACGCAGCGATTGGATTGGCGTTGGTGGTCCTCTGCCTCGCGCTGTTCCTTGACATCCGTCTCGCGTTTTGGTCGGCGATCGGGATTGGCGTGTCGTTTGCTGCGACGTTCATTTTTATGGGTGCGCTGGGCATGTCGATCAACATGATCTCACTGTTTGGGTTCATTCTCGCCATCGGTATCGTGGTCGATAACGCCATCGTCGTCAGCGAGAATATCTACAAAAACGGTGAGGACGGATTGCCCCCCTTGCAGGCGACCGTCGCAGGTACGCAGCGTATTGCTGTGCCTGTTATTTTCTCTGCACTCACGACCATTGTTGCCTTCTGGCCACTAACCCAATTGCCGGGCACTTTGGGCAAGTTTTTGACTGATATTCCCATTGTCGTGATTGTCGTGCTCAGTCTGTCGTTGCTACAGGCGCTGTTTATCCTACCGCGCAATTTGGCGTTCCTCGATGTGTCGTCCAGCTATCGCCCGAACCTAGTCTTTCGCCTGCTGAATTTCATTCGTCGTGGCGTTGATGCGGTCTTGCAGTGGTTCATCCGCGTGCCGCTGGATGGCCTTTTGCGGTTCACGACCAAAGGGTTCGCGGTTCTGATTCCAATTGCGTTTTCCGTTGCATTGATGATCCTGACCTTTGGTTTGCTGTCGTTTGGCTATGTGAAATTCAACTTTTTCCCATCCATCGACGGGGATTTTGTGACGGCCAGCATCGAAATGAATGATGGTACGACGTTTGAAATGACCCAAAGGGTCGCGGAGCATGTGCGGTTATCTGCGGAACGGGCAGGGGCCGATATTCAGTCACAACTCCCCAATGATGCCGCTGACGTTATCGTTGGGGTGAATGTGGTCGTAGGGCAGGGTGTCGCTGCTGGTGGTCCCGAGGGTGGGTCTGCTGCGGGTGGCGCCACTTTGGCGAACGTGGTCGTGCAACTTACGGACCCCACTTTGCGGGACTGGGATGCTGGTCGCTTTGAAGCGGCTTGGCGTCAAGAAATCGGCGCTGTCGCTTCGGTCAATAAGCTGAGCGTGTCAGCCGAGTTAATCGGCGCTGGTGATCCGATCTCAATTGAACTCTCACTGCCTGATGGCCAAGATATCACGCCAGTTGTTGCTGATCTGCGCGAAGGTTTGCGCCAGATACCGGGTGTTTTTGGGATTGAAGACGACAATTCCTCGGGCCGGATTGAATACCGTTTGGCACTGCGCAAAGAAGCCCGCCTTTACGGTGTCACCCTATCCGATCTTGCAAATCAAACCCGTGCGGGATTTTTCGGGCTAGAAGCGACGAACGTACAACGTGGTGCGGACAACGTGGCTGTCATGGTGCGGTATCCGCAAGATAAACGCGATAGCCTGTCTGATCTGCTCTCCACATGGATCACGGCCCCCAACGGCGACCAAATTCCGCTTTCTGTCGTTGCAGAGATCGAAGAGGGGCTGTCGCCTAGCCAAATCCTGCGACGCAATGGTCGGCAGGTCACGACTGTCAAATCTGATCTGGATATCTCTGTCGCGACAAGTTCTGAAGTGAGCGCCTTTATCGAGGCCGACCTTATCCCGCCGCTTAAGGCGAAATACGGTGATCTTTTGATCAGCACTGGTGGCGAACAGCGTGAACAGGCGGATGCACAAGCGGCCCTTGGGCAGGCCTTGGGCATCGCATTGTTCATCATCTACGCGCTTTTAGCGTTGGCATTCCGGTCTTATGTGCAGCCAATCGTCGTCATGGTCGCAATCCCGCTGGGCCTGATTGGTGCCGTTGCTGGGCATTTTATTGTTGGAATTCCGCTAACAATCCTTTCGATCTTTGGGATCATTGGTCTTGCTGGTGTGGTGATCAACAACTCTTTGGTGATGGTCGATGTCTATAACGAATACATTGGTGACGGCATGGACGTGCGCGAGGCTGTCATTCAAGGCACGAAACAACGCTTTCGCCCGATCCTTCTGACGTCCCTGACGACCTTTTTGGGGGTCTATCCGTTGATCATGGAAACGTCGCTGCAGGCGCAGTTCTTGATCCCACTTGCGGTCTCAATCGGTTTTGGCGTCCTCTTTGGAACGGTCATCATTGTACTGACAGTCCCTGCGGTCTTTATGGCGCAACACTACATTGGGACTGGTTTGGGGGCCGTGTTTACGGCGTTCTTTGGCGATACATCACAAGACGTTCAGCCAAATGACGTCACTGATTTAGCGGCTCTTGAACGCCTCAAGGGTGCGCCGTAGACACGCGTAGCATTCATCAGTTTTCGCTGTTCAAAAGCCAACGCTTGTGAAGGCAAAAAATTGTCTCTACGACTTCGCAAAAGGGATGCGCTGGGAGAAGAAGCATGCAGAAAACGGTGGTCAATAGCTGGAACGAATGGGACCCGCTTAAGCACGTGATTGTTGGATGCGCTGACGACTGCCATATCCCCCCTGAAGAACCAGCACTTGATGCCAAAGTCCCAGAAGACAGCGACATGCGTGGAAAATGGGGGCGTAGGCCGCAGGAAACAATTGACCGGGCGAATGAGCTACTCAACACCTTTGCAGCCCAGCTGGTTGCACGTGGTATCCGTGTGGATCGCCCGACCCCGATTGATCATGCGCTTCCTGCGACGACGCCTGATTTTCACACTGAAAGCCAGTTCGGCTGTATGCCGCCGCGCGACGTTTTACTGACTGTTGGGTCAGAAATGTTAGAAGCGACAATGTCGTATCGCTGCCGTTGGTTCGAATATCTGAACTACCGCCCGTTGATGCAGCAATACTTTAATGAGGACCCAAAGTTTCGCCATGAAAGCGCACCAAAGCCGCGTTTGACGAACGCAGATTATCACCCTGACTACCTCAGCGAGAAAATTGGTGATGAAAAGCGTCTGAAATGGGCCGCTGATAAGTTCTTTGTCACGACTGAAGAAGAACCACTTTTTGACGCTGCTGATGTTCTGCGATTTGGGCGTGACCTTGTTGTTCAGCACGGGTTCACCACGAACCTGAAGGGTATCGAATGGCTGCGCCGCCACTTCCCTGATCACCGCGTCCACACGGTCAACTTCCCGGGCGATCCGTACCCGATCCATATCGATGCGACCTTTACGCCATTACGGCCTGGTTTGATCCTGAACAACCCACAACGCCGTCTACCTGCAGACCAACGCAAGATGTATGAAGACAACGGCTGGGACATCGTTGATGCGGCCCAACCCGCGCATAACTCTCCGCCACCGCTGTGTTATTCATCGACGTGGTTGTCCATGAACGTGCTTGTTTTGGATCCAAAAACGATCTGCGTTGAAAAGTCTGAGGTGTATCAAGCCGAGCAGATGGACAAGCTTGGGTTCGAGGTGATTGAGGTCGAATTGCGTGATGCATACGCCTTTGGTGGCGGGTTGCATTGCTGCACGGCTGATGTGTACCGCGAAGGCGACTGCGAGGATTATTTCCCGAATATGTGAGTCTGAGCGTCATGGAGCAATGGTGTCATTGGCGAAATATTTGTCGGACTGCATAGCAGCAAACGAAGGTGATCATGCAGGTTTGAGCTATGGTCGAGACTGGTGTT
>JAPKCP010000013.1 GCA_028822885.1 Yoonia sp.
AAGCAGTTGATTATTGCTGACGGTATTGATGAAAAACGCTGGCCGCCGCGAATGCTGTCTGGAATTATTGATAACTGGAAGAATAAAGCGCTGACACCTGACAATATTCCTGTCGGGGATAGTGGTGCGTTTGATCATAAGGGTGTCCCGCTTTATGCCGCCTATCAGCAGCGTTTAAAGGACCTAAACGCAGTCGACTTTGGCGATATCCTTTTACACATGGTCGTGATTTTCCAGAAGAATCAGGATATTTTGGAGCAGTATCAACGCTGGTTCCGCTATATTCTTGTGGACGAATACCAAGATACCAACGTCGCTCAATATCTTTGGCTGCGGCTTCTTGCGGGTGCCCACAAAAACATCTGTTGTGTGGGCGACGATGACCAGTCGATCTATGGATGGCGCGGCGCGGAAGTCGGAAACATCCTGCGCTTTGAAAAGGATTTTCCGGGCGCTGTTGTTGTGCGTTTGGAACAAAATTACCGATCTACCCCGCATATTTTGGCGGCTGCATCTGGTGTGATCGCAGGTAACAAAGGGCGTCTGGGCAAGGAGCTTTGGACGGCTGAGGAAGACGGCGAAAAGGTCCGCCTGATTGGCCATTGGGACGGTGAAGAAGAGGCGCGCTGGATCGGTGAAGAAATTGAGGCGTTGCAGCGCGGTACCCGTAGCTTGGACAAGGTCAGCCCTGATAACATGGCGATCTTGGTGCGGGCATCCCACCAAATGCGTGCGTTTGAAGATCGTTTCCTGACCATTGGCTTGCCGTACCGCGTCATTGGTGGTCCACGCTTTTATGAACGGTTAGAAATACGCGATGCGATGGCCTATTTCCGGCTGGCTATATCGCAAGATGACGATCTGGCGTTTGAGCGGGTTGTGAATACGCCCAAACGTGGGCTTGGCGATAAGGCCCGTCAGATCATTCAAAGGGCTGCCCGTGAAAACGGCGTGTCTTTGGTTGAAGGTGCTCGGATTTGTGTCGAGGAAAAGCGATTAGGCGGTAAGGGCCTGAAAGAATTAGGGACGCTAGTTGCTGGTTTAGACCGTTGGCATTTCCAGCTGCGGGGCCCTTTGCAACGTGTGCCTGATGATGATGCGGTTATCGACGAGGGTGTCGTTGTTGGGGCATTCGATAATGGGCCCTCAAACGTGGATCATGTCGCGCTCGCCGAGGTGATCCTAGACGAATCTGGCTACACTGGTTTTTGGCAGAACGACAAAACACCCGAAGCCCCCGGCAGGTTGGAAAACCTCAAGGAACTGGTCAAAGCGCTTGAGAATTTTGAGAACCTGCAAGGGTTTCTTGAGCACGTCAGCCTGATCATGGACAATGAGACCGAAGAGCAAGGCGAGAAAGTCAGCATCATGACGCTTCATGCCGCCAAGGGTTTGGAATTTCCTGCTGTTTTCCTACCCGGTTGGGAGGATGGGTTGTTTCCGTCCCAGCGGTCGATGGACGAAAGTGGGGTAAAGGGCCTCGAGGAAGAGCGTCGTTTGGCTTACGTTGGGATCACGCGCGCCGAGAAGATTTGTACAATTTCTTTTGCGGCGAACCGGCGGGTCTATGGCCAGTGGCAGTCCGCTTTACCGTCTCGTTTCATTGATGAATTACCTGAAGACCATGTCGACGTTCTGACTCCTCCCGGCCTTTATGGTGGTAGTTTCGGGGCTGCTGGTATGGCGGCAAGCGCCTCACCTGTTGTGCAAGAATCAATGGGATCGAACTTGCACGGGAAAGCTGCAAATGCTGATGTCTATAATTCCCCCGGTTGGCGCAGATTGCAGTCGCGCAGCCAGCAGCGCGGCATGTCATCCCCGGGCGAGGCCCGCAATATAACGATTGATCTGGATGCAGTCAGCGCATTTACGGTCAGCGATCGGGTGTTCCACCAAAAATTCGGGTACGGCGAAGTCATGGGCATTGATGGCGATAAGCTGGAGATCGAGTTTGACAAAGCCGGTGCCAAACACGTGGTTGCTCGCTTTGTTGTTAACGCTGATCAGGCCGACGATGTGCCATTTTGATGCAATTTCCTGCCCTGACTTAGTGCATCAGAACTGGATAAAGTGACGCCACCAAAAGCGTCGCCATTGTGATGTTGAACACGCGCAGGCGGCGTGGTGTGTCTAGGAAACGACGTAGCTGAACGCCCATCCACGCCCAAACAGACACGGACGGCAGATTGGTTGCCGCAAAGATGGCCGCAACCGTAAGTGCCCCAACCAGTACGCCATTCTCTTTTGGCGCATAGTTGGTGATCGCTGTGATTGCCATGAACCACGCTTTTGGATTGACCCATTGAAAAGCGGCTGCTTGTAAGAATGTAAACGGTGTTCCTGTCACTGCTTTTGCTTCTGGGGGGACTGCATTTGCAATCTTCCATGCGAGCCAGAGCATGTAGACGACGCTGACTATTTTAAGGACTGTGTTTAAAACGGGATAGGTCACAAAGACTTGCAATAGAATCACGCCGACCATCGTGACCATGAACGCATGACCAAGCGAAATTCCCAACATATGTGGGATCGTGCGCCGCAAACCATAGTTTGCCCCTGAGGCCATAAGCATCAAGTTGTTCGGCCCGGGCGTCACGGAACTTGCAAAAGAGAAGGTGATGAGCGCGAATAAAATATCTTGGGTCATTTGGCGACATTAAGCAGAGAGAGAAGCCATTGGCGAGATCATAAGGTGCGCATCTGTCAGAATTGGTAATTCTCAACATACCTCCTGCGAGGTTATGCCTGTTACCTCATAAAGGGTAAGTAAGATGTTGCGCTTGTGATTGGCTAAGGAAAACCACGAAAGTAGCCCTCTGCCTAATGCTCCTTCCCCAAACCAATCAGACATAAAAAAACCGCAGTGCCCGGGAGGAGGTGGGCGCTGCGGTTCTCTTATTTTCACCCACGACCAAGGGAGGAGGTTTGGCGCGGGCTGATAGTGCGACAAAACCCGGGAGGAGGTAGGTCTAGCCGCTCTATTCTCGATCTGCCGGGAGGAGGTGACAGAACCGAAACTCTTTATTGTGGTGTCCGGCGACATCTGGGAGGAGGTAGATGCCGCCGGTCCTTCAAGTAACCCGATCTTTTCTGGGAGGAAGATGATCGGGCTTTATCGGGTCATTCATTCTGGGAGGAGAGAATTGACCCGAATTCTATTATTTGTTTGCCGCATCCAGCGCGATCGCTTTGATGCTGGAGCGGTGAATGCCCAAGTCGGCCAGTTCACGGTTTGTGAGTGCGTGCAGCTCGTTGTAGGTCGTGTTGTACAACTTACGAGTTGCAATGAATTCGCTCAGATTAGCGATCAACGCAGAAGCGCGATCTGCTAGAGCTGCGACTGCAGTGCGGTTTTCAGTAATAAATGCCATTGTCATCGTCTTTCGTTTGCGTCTAACCGGCGGAAGTTGCCGCGTTTCTTGTGTCCTACAATTATGCTTTTGCTGCAGTTGCACAATGGCAAAGGGCTCAATGCTGCTATGCAGCAAATGCATAAGCTTTACTGACCTAGCACCTTGATCACGACACACTTTGCCTTAGTGGACGTTTCGCCGCCTTGTGGTTTGCCTCAAATCTGTGAAACAGGCTTCAAAATTGTGCACTCTTTGAAAAGGCTGAACGGATGTCAGTAACACGTGACCAAATTTTGAGCGCCTTGAACGCGATCACATTGCCGGGCGGTGAGTCGATTGTCGCGCGCGACATGGTTCGGGCGTTGACGATCGAAGGCGGTGCTGTTCGTTTTGTCATCGAAGCCCCAACCCCCGAAGAGGCGAACCGCTTAGGGGGGGCTCGCACTGCGGCGCAGACCGTTGTCGCTAATTTGTCAGGCGTAGATAGTGTATCGGTTGTGTTGACGGCACATGGGCCAGCAACGCCAGCATCGGCTGTGGCACCAAAGGGCGAACCGCCTGCGTTAACAATTGGCCGCCATCCGACCCCGCAAGCTGGACCAGCGCCGGTTGCCGGTGTGGCCCGCATACTTGCCATTGGCTCTGGCAAGGGGGGCGTCGGTAAATCAACCGTGTCTTCAAACTTGGCCGTCGCGCTTGCAAGGGAGGGCCGCCGCGTTGGTCTTTTGGATGCTGATATTTATGGACCAAGCCAGCCGCGCATGATGGGTATGAATCAACGCCCGGGATCTCCTGACGGCAAAACGATCATTCCATTAAAAGCGCACGGCGTCACAATGATGTCGATCGGCTTAATGGTTGATCCCGACAAAGCCGTCGTTTGGCGTGGGCCAATGTTGATGGGAGCTTTGCAGCAGATGCTGGGTCAGGTCCAATGGGGCGAACTGGACGTGTTGATCGTCGATCTGCCGCCGGGGACGGGCGATGTGCAACTGACGCTTTGCCAAAAGACGGAGCTGACTGGCGCTATTGTCGTCAGCACACCGCAAGATGTGGCGCTGATTGATGCCCGCAAGGCGCTTGATATGTTCAAATCATTAAACACACCTGTCTTGGGCTTGATTGAAAATATGTCGACGTTCCATTGTCCAAATTGTGGTCATGAAAGCCATATCTTTGGTCATGGTGGCGTGGCGGCTGAGGCTGCAAAGATTGGCGTCCCACTGCTGGGGACGTTGCCGATTGACCTTGATACCAGATTGGCCGGGGACAACGGGATTCCGATCGCGGCTGGGGACAGTGCAATGGCGGATGCCTACCGCGAGCTTGCCCGGCGTCTCATTGATAGCGACATTGCCTAAGTCAACCGTACCAAATTTGACGTGAATCGTTAAGAAAGCCTTCGCCGGACCCGGTGAGGGCTTTTTCATTTGGGAAATGGTGGAGATAATGGGAATACATGGAATCGATAAGATTTATTGGAGAATGTGAGGAGATTCGGATACTTTCCTGGTGGAATACGTATGATCGTACCGGAGAAATTCGTATTTCATACAGATATAGAAAAGTATTTGGGATTTTTATGTACCACTATATATGCTCTACTACTTTCCTATTTATCGTATATTTACTTAGATAGGTGCGCTCAACAGAATTACCGCACTACCATATATAGTTCTCTTTATCGTGTCTAAAAATGACTGGTTCCATGAATTCCCAGAAAAGAGTTGATCGGTAAGTAAACATCGGTCACAAAGGTGACACGGTAACAACGAGAACATGACAACAAGGGGCGAAAAAGAACCCCACCGGCAAAAGCAGGTTTCATACAGGCCTCCGAATTACCGCAACGAAGAGATCCGGCGCGCGAGCGAGCAGACATCCCCCCAGGTGGCGCGCGCAGCTGGACTAAGCCCGAATGGGCAGAACGTGGCGACTTGAGCAGTGGCAGCAGCTCAAGTCGCCATTTTCACATCTGACGCAATTTTGGGCACACCAGAGAGGGCCGAGGGACAGTGGTCTTAAGTTTTACAGGCGAACACACCCAAAAGGTGGACGGTAAGGGGCGCATGTCGATCCCTGCCGATTTTCGTCGTGTGCTTGAGGCTGGCGATCCCGAATGGACCACTGGCCTATCCCCCCGCATGTACCTGCTTTATGGCGATCACCTGAAGAATGAGCTACACGGCTACACGGTTGCTGAGTTCGACAAAGTTATTGGCCAAATTAACGATCTCCCACGTGGGTCTGATGCCAAGAACCGCCTGTCACGGCTGTTCATTGGACAGTCCATTAAGTTGGACGTTGATAAGGATGGTCGCACTGTCATGCCCATCAAGCAGCGTCAAAAACTGGGCCTGAAGGACGGTGAATTGTATTTCAGCGGCCTTGGCGATCATTTCGAAATTTGGAAAGCCGAGACCTTTACCGAGGAAGTCGGTGATAAAATGACCGATTGGCTCGAAGGGCAGGGCGACAACTTTGACCCACTCAGCCTATTAGACGGATAAAATACCATGTCAGCTGCCGCAGACCAAAATGACCCCCATATTCCTGTCCTGATCCGACCGCTCATTGCAGCGGTCGCGCCCGTCTCTGGCGTCTGGCTGGATGGTACGTTTGGCGCCGGGGGGTACACCCGTGAATTATTGAATGCTGGTGCTGATAAGGTGATTGGTGTTGATCGGGATCCATTGGCATTTGAAATGGCAGCGCCTTGGACAAAAGACTTTGGCGACCGGATTGAACTGGTTGAAGGCGTGTTTTCAAAGCTCGACGAATATGCGACTGATTTAGACGGCATTGTTTTAGATCTTGGCGTTTCCTCCATGCAGCTAGACCTCGCTGAACGTGGTTTTTCGTTCATGCGCGAAGGTCCACTGGACATGCGTATGTCCCAAGATGGCCTGTCTGCAGCGGACATTTGCAACGAATATGACGAAGAAGAAATCGCTGACATCATCTTTCTGTACGGCGAAGAACGCGCATCACGTCGGATTGCCAAATCCATTGTCGCAGCCCGCCCTCTGACGACAACGCTTGAACTGGCGACAATTGTTGCAGGCTGTTTGCCACGATCCAAGCCCGGTCAATCGCATCCCGCAACCCGTACATTCCAAGCCCTGCGCATTGCTGTGAACAACGAATATGGTGAACTGGCACAAGGGCTTATGGCCGCTGAACGTGCCTTGAAGCCCGGTGGGCAACTCGCCGTCGTAACCTTCCACTCTGTTGAGGATCGTATGGTCAAACGGTTTTTGCAGGCCCGTGGCGGTGGTATGTCCAACGCCAACCGCTATGCGCCTGAGGCCGAAGAAATCGTGGCGGCTTTCAAGGTTATCAAACGCAAAGCCATCATTGCTGATGACGAAGAGCTTTCACAAAATCCAAGATCACGATCCGCAAAGCTACGTGTTGCCATGCGCACAGACGCACCAGCCGTAGGCGTTGATCCGGCTGATTTGGGAATGCCGATGAAAAAGACCAAGGGAAAGCGATAATGCGCGGCCTGATGTTGTTCTTGGGGGCCATTATGGTCATGGGGCTGGGATTTTGGTCTTACCAAGAAAATTACAAAACCCGCGATGAAATCTCTGCGGTCCGCAAGTTGCACCGTGAAATTGGTGCTGCTCACGAACGTATTGGGATGCTGCAGGCCGAATGGGCCTTTCAGAACCGCCCCGACCGTTTGCGTGATCTGGCAGAGCTGAATTTTGAACGTCTTGGCCTTTTGCCGTTGATGCCGAGTGCCTTTGGTGAGGTGAATCAGGTCATCTATCCGTTGCCGGAAATCTTACCAATTACAAACCCAGTTGATGTTAATAATTACATCGCCGACTTAACTGACGAGGATCCACTATGATCCGCACGCCACTACGTCCACTTGCCCGTATTCTCAAAGCCCGTGATCGTGGTGAAGATACAAAAGTAATTGAAAAAGAGAACATCCGCCTGCGCCACGAAGAAATGGCTGACAAGGCCCATATGCGCGCCGAAGGGCGATTGTTGGTGCTGGGGGCTGCTTTTTTTGTAGCCTTTCTGACGATTGGTTTGCGCATGGGAACGCTTGCTGGGACCGTGCCTGAAGAGCCGCGCGCAGTGGCAAATGGCAATCCGATTATCGGTCAACGCTCTGATATTGTTGACCGAAATGGCCGAATTTTGGCGACGAACCTTGATACATTTTCGCTGTATGCGCATCCACAGGACATGGTTGACCCCGCATCAGCCGCCGCAAAGCTTGTCGCTATATTCCCTGAAATGGATCAGGCTGATTTGCTTGAAGATTTCACAGGCACCCGCAAATTCGTCTGGATTCGCAGGCAGTTAAGTCCTGAACAAATGCAGCAGGTCCATGATATAGGATCGCCTGGGTTATTGTTTGGGCCGCGCGAAATGCGCCTCTATCCGAACGGGCCAATTGCCGCTCACATTCTGGGTGGTGCATCTTATGGGCGCGAAGGCGTGGCAAGTGCGGAAGTGATTGGTGTCGCTGGCGTAGAGCGTCAGTTTGATAACTTTCTGCGTGATCCTGCAAGTGAAGGTACCCCTTTAGTGCTTTCGCTCGACCTCACCATACAAGCTGCAACCGAGGAAGTTCTCGCAGGTGGCATGAATCTGATGAACGCTAAAGGTGCCTCCTCTGTCCTCATGGATTTGCACACTGGCGAAATTATTGCGATGGCCTCTTTGCCAGACTTTGACCCAAACAACCGTCCGCAAGTGTTGCTGACTGGCGATCAATCTGACAGCCCATTGTTTAACCGTGCAGTGCAGGGCGTTTATGAACTTGGGTCAACCTTTAAGATTTTTGCCGTTGCACAAGCGATCGAAATTGGGCTCATCAACGCCGACACAATGATCGACACACAAGGTCCGCTAAGGTGGGGCCGTTTTCGTATTCGTGATTTTCACGATCATGGGCCGCAGTTATCGGCCACAGATGTGATCGTGAAATCCTCGAATATCGGGACAGCGCGCATTGCGATGCAGATTGGTGGAACCCGTCAGCGCGAGTTCCTTGGCCAACTTGGGTTTCTGAAAGCTACCCCTGTTGAAATGATTGAAGCGCCATCAGGCGCACCGCTTCTCCCGCGTCAATGGTCAGAATTATCAACGATGACAATATCTTACGGACATGGGATTTCCACCTCGCCGCTTCATCTTGCCACAGGATATGCGACGCTTTTGAATGGTGGCACAACGGTTGAGCCAACCCTTTTACGTCAACACAACCGCCAATCGGGTGCGCGCGTTATCAGTGAGGAAACGTCTCGTATCTCACGCGAAATGCTGCGGGATGTGGTTGTGCGCGGTACGGCTTCATTCGGCGAGGTCGCAGGATATGATGTCGGAGGTAAAACTGGCACCGCTGATAAGCCTCGTGAAAATGGTGGTGGATATTACGATGACAAGGTTATTTCGACCTTCGCCAGTGTCTTCCCAGCCAATGATCCTAAATATATCCTGATTGTCACGCTTGACGAACCCTCCGAAAATTCTGGCTTAGAGCCGCGCAGGACTGCCGGCTGGACCGCTGTTCCCGTGGCCGCAGAAATGATTCGTAGGGTTGCACCGCTGCTTGGTCTAAGACCAGAGATTGAAACTCTCCAGCCCGTCGGTGTAACACTGACTTCAAATTAAAACTGGGGTTCCGACATGGGCATTCAACCACATAAAGCGTTATCTCTTGCAAGTCTTGGGTTGACCGCGGCTGGTGGCCGCAATGTGCAAATAAGTGGTTTGACGGTAGACAGTCGCGCTGTGTCGCCGGGTGTCTTATTCGCAGCCTTGCCCGGTACAAAGGTCCATGGGGCAACGTTCATTGCGACGGCCTTGGAGGATGGCGCCAGTGCGATTTTGACTGATGCCATCGGGGCAGAGATCGCCAAAGACGTCTTAGCAAAATCTGATGTGGCAGTGATCGTGGCACAAGATCCACGCCAGACGCTTGCTCAAACAGCGTCTCTTTGGTTTGGACCGCATCCTGCGAATATGGTGGCTGTGACCGGGACCAATGGCAAAACATCTGTGTCGACGTTTTGCCGCCAGATTTGGGAAATCATCGGGTGTGCTGCTGTAAACCTTGGTACCACTGGGATCGAAGGGGCATGGTCCTATCCATTGCACCACACAACGCCAGAACCGATCACGCTGCACCGCGTCCTTGCGCAAGCGACCGAAAACGGTGTGACCCATGCGGCGATGGAGGCATCGTCTCACGGCCTTGACCAACGTCGTCTTGATGGTGTGATGCTGTCGGCTGCGGGTTTTACCAATTTCACCCAAGATCACCTTGATTACCACGAAACCTTTGCGGCTTATTTCGATGCAAAGATGGGCTTGTTTACACGAATCTTGTCAGAGGACGGTGTGGCGGTTGTGAACCTTGACGATCCGCGCGGCGAACAAGTTGCAAGCATTTGCATTGCGCGTGGCCAAGAGGTGATCGGCGTTGGCCGTCATCCCGACGCGCAATTGCAACTGACAGGGCAACGTTTTGATTCTGTTGGGCAGGATGTTCTATTTAAATGGCAGGGCGAACGTTATCAAACGCGCCTTGATCTGATTGGTGGTTTTCAGGCCGAGAATGTTCTGCTTGCGGCTGGCCTATGCATCGCGTCAGGGTCTGAACCGGAAGACGTGATCGATGCGCTACAAGAGTTGACGACGGTGCGTGGGCGAATGGAACTCGCCGTGACCCGTGATAATGGCGCTGCAGTCTTTGTGGACTACGCCCACACACCCGATGCTGTGGCGACGGCATTAAAGGCAATGCGCCCGCATGTGATGGGCCGGATCGTTGTAATTATTGGGGCTGGCGGGGATCGTGACACGTCCAAGCGGCCTTTGATGGGGGCGGCTGCGGCGCAACATGCAGATGTCGTTATTGTCACTGATGACAATCCCCGTTCAGAAGACCCAGCAAGCATTCGGGCGGCTGTTATGTCAGGTGCTTTGAACGGTATCGGAACGCCGTCTGTCACCGAAGTTGGCGACCGGGCTGAGGCGATTTTACGCGGCGTTGACGCTCTGGCCCCCGGTGATGCGCTTTTGATCGCTGGTAAGGGCCATGAAAGTGGCCAAACGGTTGGTGATACGGTGCTTCCCTTTGATGATGTGGAACAAGCAAGCGTTGCTGTTGCAGCGCTAGAGGGCCGGATATGACGCTTTGGACCGCAACAGATGCAGCCGCAGCAACAGGCGGTCAGGTCACTGGCGACTGGGCGGCGAACGGCGTGTCGATTGACACGCGCACAATCCAGTCGGGTGATTTGTTTGTTGCTTTGAAAGATGTGCGTGATGGCCATGAATTTGTGGCTCTGGCGCTCGAAAAAGGGGCAGCGGCTGCCATTGTGACCCATCGCCCGGAAGGCGTTTCAGAGGATGCACCGCTGCTCATCGTGCCAGACGTTTTGGCGGCGCTTGTGGCGTTGGGTGCTGCTGCGCGTGCAAGAACTGATGCAAAAGTCATTGGGATCACTGGTTCTGTCGGGAAGACATCGACAAAGGAAATGATGCGGGTTGTTTTGGCGGCGCAAGGCAAAACTCATGCGTCCATTGCGTCTTACAACAACCATTGGGGCGTGCCGCTGACCTTGGCGCGTATGCCTGCGGACACTGATTATGCGATCATTGAGATCGGGATGAGTAATCCGGGTGAAATCGCCCCGCTCGCCAAGATGGCAAGGCCGCATGTGGCGATGATCACAACTGTCGCGGCAGCACACTTGGAAGCCTTTGATGATCTCGATGGAATTGCGCGCGAAAAGGCCGCCATCATGGTTGGGCTTGAGCCGGGCGGGATCGCAATTTTGAACGGGGACATTGCAACAGCGCACGTGCTGCGCGACCACCTTGGGGGGCATACGCCGGTTTGGTTTGGTCATGGCGTTGGTTCTGATTGGCAGATTAAACTGATACGGATCACACCTGAGGCCACGGTTATACAAACGTCAGGCGAAGGTCAGGACTATTTGTTTAAGCTGTCCATCCCGGGTCGTCATTTTGCAATGAACGCAGTCGGTGTTTTGGCGGCGATCAAGGCCCTTGGTGGCGACCCGACGCAAGCTGCACTCGACATCGCAAATTGGGCACCGCCGGCTGGGCGCGGGACGCGTGAAACGCTTGTCATTGATGCCGGAATTGAGGGTGGAACGATTGACGTGGTCGACGACGCATTCAACGCGAACCCCACTTCGATGGCTGCGGCGCTTGAGGTTTTGGTGGCCACGTCGCCTATTGATCGGGTTGGTCGTATTCAAAAAGGGCGACGTATTGCTGTTCTTGGGGACATGCTTGAACTGGGTCCAGATGAGCTTGATATGCACGGCGATCTAAGTGGAAATGAGCACCTACAGCGCCTTGATTTGATCCACTGTGTCGGCCCGCGTATGCGCGCACTTTGGGACGTTTTACCAAAGGTTCAGCGCGGGGAATGGCACGAAAATGCAAGTGAACTCGCGAAACGTGTTAATCGCCTGATCGACGCTGGTGATGTGATCCTCGTGAAAGGATCAAAGGGCAGCAAAGTCAGTGTTGTCGTTGACGCGATCCGAAAACTGGGGCATCGGAATGCCTAATAAAAACTTAATTTCTAAGGAAACGCGCTTATGTTGTATTGGTTAACAGCCCTGTCTGACGGTGGCGATTTCTTTAACCTATTCCGTTACATTACCTTCCGGGCAGGTGGCGCGTTTCTGACGGCTTTGACGTTCGGTTTTATATTTGGCTTGCCGTTGATTAACGTGCTGCGCAAGCGTCAGGGCAAGGGGCAACCCATTCGTGAGGATGGACCCGAAGGTCATTTTGCCAAGGCGGGTACACCAACCATGGGTGGGCTGCTGATTGTTGGGGCTTTGACGACGTCAACGCTGCTATGGGCGCGGCTGGATAACCCCTATATCTGGTTGGTTTTGTTTGTGACGCTGACCTTTGCGGCGATTGGGTTTGCCGACGATTTTGCAAAGGTATCCAAGCAGAATACGGCGGGCGTTTCTGGCCGTGTGCGGCTTGGTTTGGGCTTTTTGATTGCCGCGATTGCAGCGCTTTGGGCAGCCTATTTCCATCCTGCAGAGTTAACCAATCAACTCGCTGTACCGATTTTCAAGGATGTTTTGTTCAACCTGTCATTCCTGTTTGTGCCCTTTGCGATGATCGTGATTGTGGGGTCTGCGAATGCAGTAAACCTCACCGACGGCCTTGATGGCTTGGCGATTATGCCCGTGATGATTGCCGCGGCGACGTTTGGGATCATTGCTTATTTTGTCGGCCGTGTGGATTTCTCGGCGAGCCTTGGGCTGCATTATGTACCAGATTCGGGTGAGATTTTGATCTTCTCTGCGGGCTTGATCGGCGGCGGCCTCGGGTTCCTTTGGTACAATGCGCCACCTGCGGCTGTGTTCATGGGGGACACAGGGTCGCTCGCACTTGGTGGGGCCTTGGGCGCGATTGCTGTGGCCACAAAGCACGAGATCGTTTTGGCGGTTGTCGGCGGGCTGTTCGTGGTCGAGGCGTTGTCGGTCATCATCCAAGTGGCGTACTTTAAGATGACTGGAAAACGGGTGTTTTTAATGGCCCCAATCCACCACCATTACGAAAAAAAGGGCTGGGCGGAATCGACGATTGTGATCCGGTTCTGGATCATTTCTTTGATCCTAGCGATGATTGGTTTAGCGACGTTGAAAGTTCGCTAACCACGTATTCAGATTTTGGATCAAAAGTTAGCGCGCCTGTTTGGCGCGTTGACTTTTTGCGGCCTTATTCACGGAAAAAGAGCTACATACTCTGTGGGTATTGAAATTTCGTATTGGTGGGTTGGGCGTTAGCAAAAAGCTTCAAGTCTCAGGTTGAACCAACATTGTCGTCCTCAACTTGAGAGGCACGGCATTTTGGTAACGATATTTTTATCGTTGTGAGCGCAATATGAACGGCGACTTCTGAGCTGGGTCCAGTTTCGGGTTTCATGCTGCTTGCACCTCAACCCAGTTTGGTGGCACGACAGCCGCAACAAGATAGGGGCGACAACATGATTCCAGTTCAGGGGTATGACGGCAAGACCGTAGCAGTGCTTGGGTTTGGGCGGTCGGGGACGGCTGCCGCGCAGGCTTTGCTTGCTGGCGGTGCTACGGTTGTGGTTTGGGATGATGGTCAGCCTGCACGCGAGGCTGCGATTGCTGAGGGCTTTGAGGTTGTTGATTTCACGAAAGCCGGGGCTTTTGAGAATGTTGCGACTTTGATAGTCAGCCCCGGAATCCCTCATCTTTACCCGAAGCCCAATAAAGCAATTGCTGCTGCTTGGGATGCGGGTATTCCGGTCGACAACGATATTGGGCTTTTTTTCCGGTCATTTGCCACGGATGATTGGGATGGGTTTGATTCCACTCCGCGCGTGATTGCGGTGACGGGGTCGAACGGGAAATCCACGACGTCGGCGTTGATCCACCATATTTTGATTGCAAATGGGCGGGCTGCGCAACTGGCTGGCAACATTGGTCGGGGTGTTTTGGATATTGAACCTGCGTTGGACGGGGATGTCGTAGTGCTTGAGTTGTCGTCGTATCAGACGGATTTGGCGCGGTCGTTGACGCCAGATATCGCTGTGTTGACGAACCTCAGCCCAGATCATTTGGATCGGCATGCCGGTCTGGGTGGGTATTTCGCCGCCAAGCGCCGCTTGTTTGCTGAGGGGGGACCGGACCGTGCTGTGATTGGTGTGGACGAGGACGAGGGCCGGTATCTCGCGAACCAATTGGTAGAGAGTTTGGCCGATGATCGCGTGATCCGGGTGTCGTCGGGCCGCAAGTTGGACCAAGGCGGCTGGACGGTTTTTGCCAAAAAGGGGTTCCTGTCAGAGTACCGCAAGGGGCGACAGGTGGCATCGGTCGATTTGCGCGGGATTAAGGGTTTGCCGGGCGCGCATAACCATCAGAACGCCTGTGCTGCGTTTGCAGCGTGTCGGACGTTGGGCCTTGGGCCAAAGGTGATTGAGGCGGCGATGCACACCTATCCAGGGCTGCCGCATCGCTCGCAAGTCGTCGCTGATGTTGGCGGTGTGACCTATGTCAACGATAGTAAGGCCACGAATGTTGATAGTGCTGCCAAGGCGTTAGCGGCGTTCCCGAAGGTCCGCTGGGTCTGTGGTGGATTGCAAAAAGAGGGTGGGTTGGCCGGCTTGCATGATCAGTTGGGCCATGTCGTGCGCGCATATGTGATTGGGCGCGAGGCAGAGGCGTTTGCCCGCGATCTTCCCGGAGTCGATTCAGCGATCTGTACCACCATGGAAGCGGCTGTTGCGATGGCGATTGCGGATGCGCAACCGGGCGAGGTTGTGTTGTTGGCCCCGGCGGCAGCGTCGTTTGATCAGTACGATAACTTCGAGCAACGTGGTGATGATTTCATGGTTTGCGTTCAAACAACGTTGGGCGTTTAGGTTTGCTGTCCTGAATGGGCTGGCAATTTGTGCAGTGGGCGCGCGTCATGCGCGACCGCTGCCTTCATTGATCTAGGGGCAAAGAAACGGGCAGTTCTATGTTGCAATTATTGGTGGTGATCTAGGCAACGACTGCGGTCACTCAAATGCGCCACATGACTAAGACACATCTGGCTGCAAAGGTGAGCGCATTCGCAAAGCTCAGATTGCTTTGGCTTTGATGGCTTGTCCTGCTGCCCAACCAGATGACCACGCCCATTGGAAGTTGTAGCCACCCAGCCAGCCCGTGACATCGACCGCTTCGCCGATGAAATATAGACCGGGCGTGGTTTTGGATTCCATTGTTTTGGAGGACAAACCGTCGGTATTGATGCCGCCAAGAGTAACTTCGGCTGTGCGGTAGCCTTCGGACCCTGATGGAAGCAGTGGCCAAGACGAAAGTGCATCACAGATCGCTGTAAGTCGTGCATCGCTTTGGTCTGCAATGTTGCCGGTCAGGTTCAAATCGTCTTTGAGAAAGTCGATGAGGCGTCCCGGCAGGTGTGCTGAGAGAATGGTAGTGAGGGCTTTTTTGCCAGACGTGGTCCGCGCAGCACGGAGTTTGTCGAAAAGGTCGGTAGCGGGGATCAGATTGATCGTGATTGCCTCACCTTCTGCCCAATAGCTGGATGCTTGCAGGACCGCAGGGCCAGACAGGCCGCGATGTGTGAACAGCAATGCCTCATCGAATGTGGTTTCGTTCGCTGTGACCTGCGATGGCAACGCCACACCAGCGAGTGGTTTAAATTTATCGTCACCAAAGGTCAGCGGTACAAGGCCGGGGCACGGGGTGATGATGTCGAGCCCAAATTGCTGGGCGATCTGATAGGCGAGGCCGGTTGCCCCCATCTTTGGTATGGATTTACCGCCCGTGGCCACGATCAAGTTTTGCGCTGTGATATCGGTTTGGTGTCCGTCGCGGGTAAGCGTCGCGCGAAAGTGCGTGCCGTCATGGCGAATGTCGTCAACGCTGGTTTTAAGCCAAAGTTGCGCACCCGCTTTGGTCATCTCAGCGTGCAGCATCGCGATAATGTCTTTGGCAGTGTTGTCGCAGAACAATTGCCCAAGCGTTTTCTCATGCCACGCAATTTTGTAGTCCGACACGAGCTTGATGAAATCCCACTGCGTGTAACGTTTCAGTGCCGATTTCGCGAAGTGTGGGTTTTTGGACAGGAATTGTGTGGGGGTCGTCCCAATATTGGTGAAATTACACCGGCCGCCACCTGAAATGCGGATTTTTTCACCCGCTGCTTTGGCATGGTCAATGACCAGAGTGTTGGGGCCTGCGTGGGCTGCGGCCATCATGCCAGCGGCACCGGCGCCAAGGATAAGTGTTTGGATATGCATGAGACCTCAGGTGGCCTGAAATGGATGGTATATCAAGGGGCAGATGGCGCTTGAGTTGTTTTGGCGAAATGAAGGGCAAGTGGGCGCCATAATAGGTGTGATTTTTTCGTGGCGTGGTGTGGCTGTTCGCGTTATGGTAGCTAATATAGATCCGCAAAAGCGGGCGCAGAGGCAGTATGAGCGGTAACCCATGACGGAAATGGTCTATGGTACGGTCCCGGTTCAAACCGGCGATCCTATTCTTCCACGATGGTGGCGCACGATTGATCGTTGGACGATGTCGTGCATTTTGATCCTGTTTGGGATTGGGTTGATGCTTGGGCTGGCGTCTTCACCGCCGCTTGCTGCCAAAAACGGGCTTGAGCCGTTCCATTACGTGACCCGTCAGGCCGTATTTGGTGCTGTGGCGATGATGGTCATGGTGGGTGTGTCGATGATGACGCCTCAGTTTGTACGCCGTTTGGCAGTTGTTGGTTTTGCCTGTTCGTTTGTCGCATTGGCTTTGTTGCCCATATTTGGGACTGACTTTGGCAAAGGTGCTGTGCGGTGGTATTCGCTTGGTTTTGCCTCGATCCAGCCATCCGAGTTTTTGAAACCGGGGTTTGTTGTTGTGGCTGCATGGATGCTTGCTGGTGGACAGGCTGTCGGTGGCCCGCCGGGGCGGACATATTCGTTTGCGATGACAGTGATTATTTGTGCGTTTCTTGCGCTACAGCCTGATTTTGGCCAAGCCTGTTTGGTCTTGTTTGCATGGGGTGTGATGTATTTTGTGGGCGGTGCCCCGATCCTTTTGTTGCTGGCGTTGGCTGGGCTCGTCGTCGCAGTGGGCACGTTTGCTTATGGAAATTCAGAGCACTTTGCCAGCCGGATTGATGGGTTTTTGTCGCCGGATGTCGACCCGACCACGCAACTTGGCTATGCGACCAACGCGATCCGCGAGGGTGGGTTCTTTGGTGTTGGTGTCGGCGAGGGTCAAGTGAAATGGTCACTGCCCGATGCCCATACCGATTTCATCATTGCGGTCGCTGCTGAGGAATATGGGTTGGTCTGTGTTCTTGTGATTCTTGCTTTGTATGCAACGATCGTGGTCCGGTCTTTGACCCGCCTGATGAAAGAGCGTGATTTGTTCATTCGACTGGCTGGCACTGGCTTGGCCTGTGCGTTTGGCGTGCAAGCGATGATTAACATGGGCGTGGCCGTCCGGTTGCTGCCTGCAAAAGGTATGACGCTTCCATTTGTGTCGTATGGTGGATCCTCGCTGATTGCGGGAGGGATTGCAGTGGGCATGCTGCTCGCGCTGACGCGGTCGCGCCCACAAGGTGATCTTGCTGACGTGCTTGGTCGCAGGCTTGGGCGATGAATCCGCCGCTGCTGATTATTGCCGCTGGTGGCACTGGGGGGCATATGTTCCCCGCCCAAGCCTTGGCTGAAGCAATGCTGGCCAAAGGCTGGCGCGTGCGGTTGTCTACGGATGCCCGCGGGTCGCGTTACACCGGCGGGTTTCCTGAGGCTGTGGAGATTTCCGTTGTGGGTTCTGCGACGTTCGCACGTGGTGGGACCGTCGCTAAACTTGCCGTCCCATTTCGCATTTTTGGTGGTGTAGTGTCGGCTGTTGGGCGGATGATTGCGGACCGACCGACTGTGGTTGTGGGCTTTGGCGGGTATCCTGCGATTCCTGCGATGTCTGCGGCTTGGATGTTGCGCATTCCACGGATGATCCATGAACAAAACGGTGTGCTTGGCCGAGTGAACCAAGCCTTTGCTAAGCGCGTTGATCAAATTGCCTGTGGCACTTGGCCGACCGAATTGCCGGATGGGATCGTCGGTATTCATACGGGAAATCCTGTGCGCCGTGCGATTTTAGAACGGGCAGGTGCGCCCTACATTCCCCCCGGCGACTACCCGTTATCGCTGGTTGTGATGGGTGGCTCGCAAGGGGCGCGCATTTTGTCTGACGTGGTGCCACCGGCGATTGCGAACCTGCCCATGGCGATACGTAAGAACATCCGCGTGTCACAACAGGCCCGGGAAGAAGACCTTGAACGGGTTGCAAAGTTCTATGTGGACGAGGGGATTACGGCAGACGTCCAGACGTTTTTCACGGATGTGCCCGAGCGGCTTGCAGATGCGCAACTGGTCATCGCACGCTCTGGTGCGTCAACGGTTGCGGACGTCAGTGTTGTGGGGCGCCCAGCAATTTGGGTTCCACTGGCGATGGCGATCCGAAACGAACAAGTTGCAAACGCCCGAGAGTTGGTCACGTCAGGTGGCGGTGTGATGCTAGAGGAAAGCGCGTTCGAAGTGGATGCGTTGTCTGCTGAAATTGCAAAGATCCTTGGCGACGGCGATGCAGCTCTTCAGATGTCGCTGGCCGCACTTCGCTGCTCTGTGCCTGACGCGACAAATCGGCTTGAAACCTTGGTCGAAACTCTGGCAAACGGCCCAAACGCTTAATGTATAATGAAAGCCACCGCGATGAAATCTGCGACAAAACTGCCCCTTGATATTGGTCCGATTCACTTTGTTGGGATTGGTGGCATTGGCATGTCTGGCATCGCAGAAGTCTTGCTGGAACACGGATATACGGTCCAAGGGTCTGACCTTAAGGCCACGAAAATCACGGATCGCTTGAAAAAGCTGGGCGCGGTGATTTTTGAAGGGCAGGCGGCTGAGAACCTTGAAGGTGCTGATGTTATCGTGATTTCTTCGGCGATTAAGCCCGGCAATCCTGAATTGGACACGGCCCGCGCAAAGGGGCTCCCTGTCGTGCGTCGCGCTGAAATGCTGGCTGAGTTGATGCGGCTTAAGTCGAACATTGCCGTCGCTGGCACCCACGGCAAAACGACGACGACGACGATGGTTGCGGCCCTTTTGGACGAAGGCGGGATTGACCCGACTGTGATTAACGGTGGCATCATCCACGCTTACGATTCCAATGCCCGCATGGGGCAGGGCGAATGGATGGTGGTTGAGGCGGACGAATCTGACGGCACGTTCAACCGCTTGCCCGCCACGATTGCCATCGTCACGAATATCGACCCCGAGCATATGGAACACTGGGGCACGATTGAAAATCTGCGTCAGGGTTTCATTGATTTTACGTCCAATATTCCGTTTTACGGGTTGGCTGTGTGCAATACTGACCACCCCGAAGTCCAATCGCTGGTTGGGAAAATCCGCGACCGCCGTGTCACGACATTTGGGTTTAATGCCCAAGCGGACGTGCGGGCTGTGAACCTGACCTACAAGGCTGGCATCGCGCATTTTGATGTGGCGTTGCAGGCCGAGGATGTGGTGATTGAGGGCTGCGAGCTGCCGATGCCGGGCGATCATAACGTGTCCAACGCGCTGGCGGCTGTGGCTGTGGCGCGGCATTTGGGCATGACGGCGGACGCGATCCGGGCCGCGCTTAAGGGATTTGGCGGCGTGAATCGGCGCTTTACGAAGGTCGGCGAAGTGGACGGTGTGACGATTATCGACGACTACGGTCACCACCCGGTTGAGATTTCTGCGGTCCTAAAGGCCGCGCGCCAAGCGACAGAGGGGCGCGTGATTGCCGTTCATCAACCGCACCGCTATTCGCGGTTGTCGCATCACTTTGCGGAGTTCTGCGCGTGTTTCAATGACGCTGATGTTGTTGGGATCGCGGACGTCTTTGGGGCGGGTGAAGAGCCGATTGCGGGCGCGGGTCGTGATGATCTGGTGCACGGGCTGATTGCACACGGGCACCGCCACGCGCGGGCAGTCGCGAACGAGGATGACTTGATGCGCCTCGTGAAAGAACAAGCACGGCCGGGCGATATGGTGGTATGTCTCGGGGCGGGCACGATTTCAGCTTGGGCAAACGGGCTACCTGCGCGGTTGAAAGGGTAGGCTAGAGTGGAGATTGCGGAGGTTGAAGATCGGGAGAGTTTACAGGCCTATCTAGAGGGGCTTGAGGGTGATGCTGGTCGGCTGACCGCGCGGCGGGTCGCGTTTTTCGTGGCGATATCTGTGGCCCCCGTGGCCTTGCGATTTTTTGCTGGAGAACCGTCCTATCAGAACAGTGATTTGACACCGCTTGCTGTTTTGGGTGCATATGCAATCTCAGGAGTTGCGAGCACTATAACAACCCCTGAGATTGCCGCCTCCTTCGACGCCTCCTTCGACGCCGCCGACGCCGCCGACGCCGCTGCCTCTTCTGCCGACGCTGCTGCCTCCTCCTCCGACGCCGCCTCCGCCGCCTCCTTCGCCGCCGCCTCCGCCTCCTTCGCCGCCTCCGCCTCCTCCTCCTCCGACGCCGCCTCCGCCGCCGCCGCCTCCTTCGCCGCCGCCTCGGCCTATTTCTGGGGCGACCTCCGGATATTTTTAATGGGTCAGCGAACCGCACCAGATGCGCCGATGCCCGCGATCACGCTGGATGTCACCCATGTTGAGGATTGGGAACAAACCTGCATCCTCTTAAAGGCCGATAGCGCGGTTGATTGGACTTTCTGGATCACATGGTTTGATCGGGTTCTAGCAGGCAAAGACATCCACGCAGATATGCTTGTGCCGATCCTGAATGAGTTGACCGAAGACGATTGGCTGGGTGATCCGGCCAAGGTGAACCGGCTGTTTGACGAGGTTTTGGCGGTTTATCAGGGGAGGGATGCGGACGAGGATCAAGGCTCGAAGGACATATCCAAAGCGGCCTATTTTGACTTCATCGAAGTCAATCGCCAGATGCGCGCCGTGGCTTTTCCCAGCGACCATGCCGCGTTCCTTGACGATGCATCACGCGACGCCTTTCTAAAGGCGTCTAATGACATTCAGTTGGGCTTAGAAAATTGGTGTGAGCTTGCACGCGCACATTTGCAGGGCCGCAACCGCCCCGTCACAGGCGTTATTGCGATTGAGCAAATCATCGACCAGCTCACTGACCTTGGACGTGGTGAAGAAATTTCGTTGCGGAACATGATCCGTTTGGGAAGTAATGCCAAGCGATTAGCGCGAGGCGAAGACCTTGCCGCTGACCTTGGCAACGACTTGTTCGAAATTCTTGATGAAGCGCTGGATGACTATTCCAACTTGGTCCGTGGGCATCTGAGCCATGCATTGGAAGCGCTGGAGGTTCTGCGTTCTCTGGAATTGGGTGACACAGACAGTGGCGCATTGCTTGCGAGCTTGAAAAATGGTGTCGCATATCTGGCCACGCTTGATACCGATGAGCTGCTACCACCTGATCCGCGCACCCGCGCAGTTATCAACGATATGCTCGCTGATCTTGAAGATGAGCAGAGTGAGATCGCCGAAGCCAAAACTGAGGTCGCCAGACAGACGCGGGGTAAAAGGTTCGCTGAAAAATACGGCGGGGTTAGCGCTACGATTGGTGGTTATGTCAAAAAAGCCGCGGCACTTACTAACAAGGGTGGGGCCAAATTTGATGAGGCGTTCAAGTGGTTAAAACGCGCAGAGAATGTTGAGAAGATCATGGAGTTTTGGGACAAGATATCCGGCGGTGGAACCCCTTGACCCCCTCAGCCATCATCGCTTGCCTTTGGGTCGTGGCTTCGGCCATTGTTGC
>JAPKCP010000182.1 GCA_028822885.1 Yoonia sp.
GCAGCCTCGGCGCGATTGACGAGAATGGACACCTCAACACCCGGAACGGGGCTAGTGTCCGTCACATCGGTGAAGCCACCAACGCTATCCATAATGTCCCTGATCTGCTGCACGGCCAAGGTCTGCGTATCGCCATTGCGGGCAGTAACCTGCAAGTTCACTGGTTTGCCAGCTGTCGGGCCGTCGCTTTCGGTTTGGACCTGCACGTCGATACCTGCGATGTCGGACACACTTGCGCGGATATCAACGCCGATTTCGGCAGCTGTCCGGCGCATGTCCCATGGGGTCAGTTCGAGCTGCAGCGTACCGATGGTTTCTTCATCGCCTTGTCCCGCGCTCATCATTGAGCGTGCGTAAATACTTGCGACCTCATCATAGCCCAGCAGACGGTCTTCAACGGCACGCACAAGCGCGTCACGCTCAAAAATCGAAAAGTTGTCGCGTGCACGGACCTGCACCTGCATGAAATCCGGTTCGACAGACGGGAAGAACGTGACGCCTTTGCCGAATTGTCCGTACATGCCAAAGCCACCCAGCAACAAAGCCAAGGCCAAAAGCACTGTCGCCGCAGGCCGCATGACTGCCCATTCCAGCAGGCGAACATAGGCACCTGTGAAACCAGTCATATCCCGCGGATCACCAAGTTCAGCCGCATAAAGCGCGGCCTTGGCTTTGGCAGTTTGCGGTTGGCGTTTACCAATCAGCCCGCCAACGACGGGAATAAAGATCAACGCCATGAACAACGAGGCTGACAACGTAAGGATGACAGTAATCGGCAGGAACTTCATGAATTCACCGACCATGCCAGTCCAAAACAGCAGCGGGAAAAACACGCTGAGCGTTGTCGCTGTCGAGGCAATGATTGGCCATGACATGCGTTTAGCGGCAAAGGAATAAGCCTCTTTGGCGGACGCACCTTCTTGCAGCTTACGGTCAGCTAGTTCGGTCGTGACAATTGCCCCATCCACCAGCATCCCTACGACAAGGATAAGCGAGAAAAGAACCACGATATTCATCGTATAACCCATCGACCACAATGCAATAACACCTGCCAAAAATGCACCGGGAATCGACAACCCAACAAGGATTGCGGACCGCAGGCCAAGGGCGAGAACAATCACGATCATCACCAAGATAACGGCGGCAATGACGTTAGCTTCTAGGTCGCTCAGCAGGTCTTTGACGCTTTTGGACTGATCTTGCAGGTACGTGATTTCGATGTTTTCAGGCCAATCGACCTGCAGGATTTCCACGCGTTCTTTCACAGCCGCGACAGTTTCGATGATGTTTGCACCCGAACGTTTGGTGATTTCCAAGGCTAATGCAGGTTGACCGTTGATCCGCGCAAACGAATTTGGGTCCTCGAACGTGCGGCGGATGGTTGCGACATCACCAAAAGTCACAACGGCGTTGCCACGTACCTTGACGGGCATTGCCATCACATCGCTCAGGTCTTCGATAAGACCGGGGACCTTCAACACAATTCGGCCCGACCCTGTTTCAATCGCACCCGCAGCGATCAGCATGTTGTTGCGTTGGATTTGCCCAATAAGTTCATCGAAAGACAGATTGTAGGTTTGAAACACTGTCGGGTCGATCAGAACTTCGAGGAATTCAAACCGCTGACCACCGATATCAGCCTCCAACACGCCAGGTAGCCCTTCAAGCTCCTCCTGCAACGATTCAGCAAGATTATTCAGCGTCCGTTCAGGAACAGGGCCAGACAGGATCGCAGTGATGATCGGAAACAGGGCGGTGTTGATTTCAGTAATCTTGATGTCGCGTGCGCCATCTGGCAGATCACCTTGAGCGCGATCCGCAGCTTCACGCACTTTGTCCAATGCCTCTTGATTGTCCCCACCGGGGGCGAATTCGAGCTGAATGCTGGCAAAGCCTTCGCTGGCGTCAGACTTCATGCTGTCGAGCCCCGTGATGGAGCCAAACTCGGTTTCCATCGGCTCTAAAAGCAGGCGTTCAGCGTCGGTTGGACTGATACCATCAAGACCTGTGGAGACATAGAACAAGGGTAGCGGAACTTCTGGATTCGCTTCTTTGGGGATGGAAACATAAGCATAGGCCCCCACGGTCAGCACCATGATGAGCGCCATAACCACGACACGCGATCGCGAGAAGGCAGCGTTGATGATGCTGTTCATTGGCTTTGTTCCCCGGCACTAGGTGCCACTGTTTCATCCTCGTTTACGAAACCCTGACCGACAGTGATGACGTCCACTGTCGCAGGAAGGCCCGTGACCCAAATGCCATCGATCTGCGCTTTGACAACCTGAATTGGGTAAAATGCAACCAAATTTTCGGCGTTGACCGTTTTCACACCAAGGGTGCCTTCGGTGTCCAATGAGACAATCGAAGCTGAGAGAAAATGCGCCGTGGCTTCACCTGTTGGGATATTAACCTCTGCCGAAATGCCCGCTGGGATCGCGCCATCTTCGTTGGCAACTTCGATCTCGGCAAGGAATGTGCGCGTTTCAGATGCCGCGGACGTCCCCACGAAAGTGACCGTACCAGTCCGCTCTTCACCCGTGATAAAGCTCACGGTTGCAGATTGGCCCACAGCGATGCGGGTGAGTGATTGCTGTGGCACCTGAATGGCGACCGTGAGGGGGGTGATATCGACGAGGCGACCGACATCGGTCCCGGCAGACACGAACTCGCCTGCGTCCAGATCAAGTGTTTCGATCCGACCTGCAAAGGGTGCAGTGACCGTAAGTGCCTTGGCGGCTTGTTCCACGGCAGTGACCCGTGCTTGGGCAGCGGCGAGCATGGCCCGTGCAGTAGACACCCGATCAGCGGTGCTGACACCGCGTTCAAGCAGCGCTTCTGCATTTTCGAATTCGCGCAGTGCCTGTGCCAGTTCTTCAGCTGCGCGATTTGCGTCCGCTTCGTTGTTGGTCGGATCAAACCGCGCAATGATATCACCAGCGGCCACATCTTGCCCTTTGTTCACGAACACCTCAGCGATATCGCCAGAGATTTCAGCCCGCATTGACGTATCACGATCAGGGAGAGCCTGACCCTCAGCCTGATAAAACTGCGTGACCGTTTCTGCCACCGACGTGGTAACCGCAACGGCCACGGGTTTGGGCGCTTCACGCGCGGCCACTGGCGCGGTGTCTTCTGATGGGATGATTAACCCACTACTCATCCAACCAACAATGGCCAGCACAAGGAATGCTGCAATCCACGTGGATCGGGACGCACCTTTATCTGATGTAAAGGTCAGCCCTTTTGGTGTGGCGTCGGGAGCGTCTGAAATTGACGCCAATGTAGCGTCCAAAGCATTTGAAGCCACGTCTGTATTGGGCTTTTGCTGAGTAGTAGAAACCTGTTCAGTTTCGGCGGTGGCGTCGGTCATCAGTCTATTCCTCTGGGGCTGCGGGCTTTTGCCCCGAATATGTGTTATTCAAATTTCTGAGTGCGTTCAGTATTATATCGTTGACGGCATGCGTTAAGATATCAGCTGTCGGCAGTTCTATGGAATTAGCGTCGTGAGATACTTCACATATTGTTTGTGCAATCTCATTTCTCAAGGCGCGTATTCATTTTAGGCTTTAGTTTACTGCGGTCGACCTTCTGGCATATGGTGTGGCTGTCCTTCAGCTTGGTAGAAGGACAGACCAACACACTTTTATTCGAATTTATCAGGCAAGGGCCTTGTCCGCTAAAATAACGCCTTTGCCAGCATGACGGCCTGACTTTGCATCCGACGCTACTGTGACAACAACATTACCTTTCTTGTGTCCGGTATCGACGTGGGCATGTGCTGCAACCATCTGCGCAAAATTATAGCATCGGTCGATCACTGGATGGAAATCCCCATCGGCGGCCATTTGTACGACTTTACGCAAGAGATCAACCGACTCCGATGCAACACCAGCAATCATCCGCTTACCACTCAGCCGCGCCTTCAACCCGCCAAAAATCATATCCGATGTGCTCCCAGCGATCATCAGCATCCGGCCATTTGGCACCAATGCATGCCGCGTCCGTGCCCAAGGAGCCGTTTCAACGGTATCGACAACGATGTCGTATTGGGGACCTCCTTCGGTGAAATCCTTAGTGTTGTAATCAATGACATGGTCCGCCCCGATGGCGCGTACAAGGTTGGCGTTCGCGCCACTGCAAACGCCTGTGACTTCAGCCCCAAAATGTTTGGCGATCTGCACGCAAGCCGATCCAGTGGAACCCGATGCACCATTGATCAACACGCGTTCGCCAGCGCGCAATTTACCTTTGTTGATGAGGAAGTCGTACGCAGTCGTGGCTCCAAAAGGGATGGCTGCCGCTTCATCAAAACCCAAGGCATCCGGTTTGAGAACAATCTTACCATCAGCGGGCATCACAATGTGTTCGGCGTGTGCGCCAAAGTCTGCACCTGGAAAACCAATAACTGCATCGCCGGGTTGGAAGGTCGTGACATCCGCGCCAACAGCTTCGATTATCCCAGAAAGATCAGTGCCTAGGATGGGTTTGCGCGGCCGCCAGACACCAAAGACGAGCCGGCCAATAAGCCCCAAACCTGTAGGCATCGTCAGGCTCCGGGCCCGCCAGTCACCGGCACTCACAGTGGTTGCATGAACGCGGATGAGAACTTCATTTGCTTTAGGTGTCGGGGTGGGCAGTTCGACGTAATTCAACACATCGGGTCCGCCGTATTTGGAATATGTATAAGCAAACATTTTGATTTATCCTTCAACTGTTTGGGCTGTGAAATTGGGTTGGGTTGCAGTGCTGCGCAGGCCTCGGACCAGCAGCCAAATGCCAAACCCAAGCTCAGACAACGTCACGATGACAAGCAGGCCGATAATGCTGATATCGAGTGCGGCCACGTCCGTGAACGTCAGTTCAACCAGACCTTGGATCAAGTAGCCAAACGCCCCGATAAACAGTCCCCAGCCAAGCAGGTGTGGAACCAGTTGGGATCGTAGGATGATCCAGCCAAGTGCGAGCAAATGCGCGCCAAAGAAAAGCTGCCAGACAAATATTCCTAAGGCATGGGCCTCGAAAAAGACTTGCGCGAAGGCCTCAGTGTTGGGCGCCTCGACCCCCATGGGTTGGGAAAGCAGCACATACGGCATGACCCAAAGCAAAAGGTTGAACCCCATCACGACGATCATGCCCAGACGGGATAGCATCGCGATCAACGCGAGCCGTGGGCTCACGGCATGGAACATCTGATAAAGAATGACCGTAATCGCAATCTCAAGCAGGATCACAGCGCTATCAGCCAGCACACCTAGTCGAAACAATCCCAAGTTATCCATCAGGTTGGCGGCACTGGCAGTGGCATCACCCGCCACCGCGATCTGAGATGGGACATAGCCGATGCTGAAACCGCCGCAGATGGCAATCATAAGATAAAGCGCGCCTGCGTTGCGGGCATCTTTGGGGTTCAAGGTGGTTTGGGTCGTCGTCGTCATGACATTTCCTTTCATGGGTCAAAGCGCCTTTGGTGCGGTGCTTCACGGCAGAACCGTATTTGTTGTGGCTTTCATGTGATGTTGCCTGTGGTTTAGGGTGTTCGCGCGTTCATGCGAATTGACCAAATCCTGTACTTTGATATGCATATCTGCATGGATTGGCGGTCAGTAAAATTTGATTGGAACAAAGCGCGGGCATTTTTGGTCACAGCGGAAGAAGGATCTTTGTCTGCCGCCGCACGCGCTTTGGGCATGGCACAGCCAACCCTAGGTCGTCAGGTCGATGGCCTAGAGCAAGAGCTGGGCATTGTCCTGTTCGAACGTGTCGGTCGAGGCCTGACATTGACGCCAAGCGGTCTGGAACTTCTCGAACATGTCCGGGCAATGGGAGAAGCGGCTGGCCGTGTCTCGCTCACCGCACTCGGTCAATCGCAAGCGCTGGAAGGAACGATCTGCATCTCAGCCAGCGAAACATACGCTGTTGTGTTGCTTCCACCGATCGTTGCCAAGTTGCGCGCACTGGAACCGGGCATTCATGTAGAGATTGTGGTTGCCAATCATGCGAGCGACCTACGCCGCCGCGAGGCCGACATCGCGATCCGGAACTTCCGCCCCACTGAACCGGACTTAATCGCCAAAAAGATCGGCGACGCAGATGCGGTCCTTTATGCGACCCCTGACTACATCGCAAAGATCGGTAATCCGACAAAGCCTTATGATCTACGTCACGCGGACTTCGTGAACATGGACCATGCTGGCATGATGCTGAAAGGGCTCAACACGCTTGGGCTTGGGCTGACCGAGGCGAACTTCCCGCTCTTCACCGAAAGCTATCTGGTCATGTGGGAACTTGTACGCCAAGGTGCAGGCATAGGCATTCTGGACGCCCATATCGGAGATGCAGACCCGACTGTCCGCCGTGTTCTCCCCAATTTAGAACCACTCGTTTTTCCAATCTGGCTGGTTGCTCATCGTGAACTCACGACAAACCGCCGTATCCGCATGGTGTATGACTTTCTAGCTGTGGAACTAAAGCGGGCATAAGTTCCACAGTTTGGGTTACCCAGCGATCTGGCTAAAAAATGTGTTGGGCCGTAGTTTTGACCGCGACCAAGACCCACCCAATAACTCCGACCATCGAAGCCGCCCA
>JAPKCP010000014.1 GCA_028822885.1 Yoonia sp.
ATTTCTTCGACAGTTTCTGGGGCTTCCACCTCTGCTAGGGCTTCTGGTTCGGTGATGTCTTCTGGTTCGTCGATGTCTGCGACGACTTCTGCGACGGGGTCAACAGGTTCGACCGGGTCTGCGAAGTTCTCATCTGGGTTCACAGGTTCCAGTAGTTCTGGATCTACATTGACACCGTCGTTGAGTTCATTGGCCGCATCAATTTCTTCGACTTCTTCAACCCCAGCGGCTTGGTTGGTTGCACTGACCAGTGCGTTGGTGTCCAGCACAAGGGAGGTGATCAGGAGTTCCGCGCGTTCGGGTGGCGCGTCTGGGATCAACCGGTCAAGATCAACGGAGAAGTTAAACAATAAGAATGCTGCACCTGCGTGTACAGCGGCAGATAGGCCAAGGGCCTCTGCCCAATGGATGGCTTTATCGTTGTGGAGCAGGCTCATTCTTCTGCCCTCGCGGTGCGCAGGGTGACAAGGCGCAGCTCTGCTTCGGCTAGCTCGGGACGGTTCATCACGGCGATGAGGCTTGTCGCCGGGGCTGCACGGTTGATCAGGATATGCAAGATTAAGGGCCGCTCAAGTGGCGCAAGCGCGACTTCTAGCAGGTCAGGCGCCACGGCTTCGCCGTCAAGTTCCCACGACCCATCAGCGACAACAACCAGAACCGGCGAAGGCAACGTATCAAGGGGCAGTTCAGATGTTTCGGCCAACTCAACGTCAGCGGCAGGTGGGTTCAACAATTGACCAGTGGCCAGAAAGAAGAAGATCAGCAGCAGCACGATGTTCACAATGGCAAGCGATACATCAAGTTGAATAGGTTTTTTGGGCAGCGGTAGTGGGCGCATCAGGATGGCCCCCCAGCGATTTGGATATTGCTGATACCAGCGGCGGCGAGCGATTCAAGTACGCTGGACAGGTCTTGCACATTGGCCTCTGTACGGACCACAAGAATGATTGCAGCGTCATTGTTCGCGTTGAGAGCAGCTGCGAGATCGGACAACACCTCAAACCCGAACTTTTGCCCGCCCACAATTACATTCCCCGCATCCACGTTCCAAATCGCGACTTGGCCAAGCGGTGCGGCTATTTCTTCGATCGGGTCAGTGCCCGCGTCGGTGCCAGAGGTGTCGCCCGTCGTGCCGCTCCGGATCGTCAGCAGGGAATAGGGGGCAAGGTTGCTCGATAGCATGAAGAAGATAAGCAACTGAAACATGGCATCAGCCAGCGGCGTCAGCACGAAACGGTACCGTGCCGGCGATCTGGGGAGGAGAATGCCTTTGGTTATGGCCATAGTGAGACCCTCAAACCTGCCGTTATCCTGTCGCCGCTGCGTCGACGCGGCCGTGGATGGCGGCGGAAATCAGTGTTTCAATGGTTTGGCGTTCACTTTCGATGCGGCCCTCAAGCCAAGTGGCGACGAAATACGTGATCAAAGCGATGGCAAGGCCAGCCGCCGTGGTTGTCAAAGCTGTCCAGATACCGCCTGCGAGCAGTGTAGGATCAACCGCTCCGTCCGCCGTGGCGAGTGTCGCAAACGCGTCGATCATCCCGATCACAGTACCAAGGAGACCCAACATCGGCGCGGCTTGCACAACAGTTTCAAGTACGCGCATCCGACGTGTCATCGCGGAAAGCTCAACCAACGCGGCCTGACGCCCGAGTTCTTCTGCGAAATCTGGCGCATTGGGCCGGGCACGTAGGCCTGAAAAAACAGACTGTAAAACGCGCGAAAGAACTGACTTTCGCTGGCCTGCTGCAGCAAAAGCTTCATCGGCGCGTCCACCAAGCCAGTCCTGTAGGATTTTTTCAGCGGCACGGTTCTTGCCGACGCCCATCCGCCCAAACTGGAATGTCTTATAGAACGAAACACTAATCGAAATGATCGACATGATCGCGAGCACGAAAAACACGATGATCGTCGGTGTGTTTAAACCGGAAATGTCGGGGGCATTCATGGCGAGACCTTTATCAATCAGTTCTTAGCGGCAAAACGGGCGGCGCAATTGCGTCACGCCACCCTTTTAAATACTTATAGTTGCGGGATTAAAGCCCAAACTGAATAGACGCGCGAGATGCTGTCGCTAATGTGCTAAGGCAGAAATTGCCTGTAGCGCCATCTTCGGCCAATGTGCATTCTGCAACGTCATTCACGACGATGCGAGACGTGTCAGAACATTGCTGATCTGAAATATCAAATTGGACGATGCGGGTTTTGCCTTCGGGCAATGCGCCAAACGCCAAAACCAGAATGCGTGATACGATTCCATTACCATTAAAGACGGCAACTTCGTAGGCGGCTTGGGACAGATCAACGCCGGTGCGGTTTGTGGCCACATAAGTGAGGCGGCAACCACCTGCATCGGTTTCAGCGGCGTTGTTCAGTTCGAGGACAAATTCTGCGTTATCCTGCGCAGCCACGGGTGCGGCAGCAACAGTTAAAGCAACGGCTGCTGCGGTGGAGAGCGAAGATATTGCGCGAAAATTCATGAGGACCTCTGGAAAAAACAAGCAGCCAGATGATCATCCAGCTTCAACTATGCCCTAAGTCAGGCCCAATTCAGGGTAGTGTGTCAACAAAAGAAGTTAACGAAAGGCCCCAATTAGCCATTGATCCTGCAAGCTCATGGTAATTGTGTTGCGTGTAGGCTGATTTGGCGCACCAATAGGGCGTGTTGGCGCTGCGAGTGGCGCAACCACTTGGCCTGTTCCCTGCGCTTGTAGGACGCGGCGCTGACGGTCGAGGTATTCATCGTATGTGATATACAATGATCCATCTTGAAATACGTCAATCAGAATTGGTGAATCCATGCTTGATTGTTGCGCAACAGCTGAAAGGGGTGCCGCCACAAGAAAAGCGATATAAGTCAACGCACGGAGCAACGTTTTTGTTGATTTGACCATCATCGTTCCTTCCTCAAAGTCCATTTTCCCCCATCGTTTGCTGCCACTCAAATGTGGTAAAAACAAAGCAAGCTTGCTTGACATGGTTTATCCGCTCGCCCTTGGGAGGTGTTTTGGTAAGAATACCATATGGACGCGAATCTGACCAACTTTCATTTATGGTTGCACAGTTGTGTTGCGAAGGTCGCAATATGTGTGTTGGCTATCGGGCTACCCTCAACGGCGGCAGCTACGTTTGCTGTGTGCAATCAATCGTTTGACGTTGTGAACGTTGCGATTGGTCAGTTTGAGGAAGATAACTTTGTAACACGGGGATGGTGGACGGTTGGCCCGAATCAATGTGCCAATACGATCCGTGACCAACTGACTGCACGCTATATCTACATTTTTGCGCAAGACGTCTTTGGTAACGAAATCTTAGCTGGAAGCACCCCACTGTGCATCGGAACGGCCCGTTTTACGATTCGTGGGGACGAAGAATGCCTGCTGCGCGGCTACCTGTCCGCCAAGTTTATTGAGGTAGATACCCAACAAACCGAACGCTGGACTTTATTTCTGACGGCACCGCAGTAGTATGGCTGCAATGATGTGGAGTGTCTCGTGTTTGAACTGCAATCAAAAGGTGTGATCCGAGGGGCAGCCATTGCCTTAGCTTGTTTGGCGACCCCCGCGGTTGCGCAAGATCGCACGGCGCTCGTGATCGCAAATAGTGCATATCTCGGTGATGCGGCTTTGCCCAATATCCGCAAATCTGCCTTGGACGTGTCAGAGACGCTTCTGGGTCTTGGCTTTGCTGTGAACCGTTTGGAGAATCCAAATGCTGACGACCTGCAAGCTGCGCTGACCGCTTTGGAAAATGCCAGCGGTACTTCGCTGCTGTATTATGGGGGTCGGACTCAATCCACGGGCGACGCGAGTTCCTTTAGTCTTGTCGCTGGCGGTGGTGTTGCGATTGACCCGCTGGTCACTGGTCCGTCTGGCGCGGCCCGCTTTGTGTTCATTGATATGTGCCACGATATTGAACTGGCAGAACCCGAAGGTGCCGACGACGAGGATTTTCTTGAAGGTGAGGGAGATGACCCGACTGAGTCTGTGCCACTCGCAGAGGCGTTAGGTCGGTCCGTTGATTCTGCAGAAAACCTGTTCTTTGCATCATCCGTAGAACCCGGTGAGGGCTGCGAGATTGGTGATAACGAAACACTGACAGATATGCTGCTGGATCGGATTACAGTGCCGGGGCTGGCTGTCAGTCAATTTGTTCCGGCATTGGTGGACGAGGCCGGGGCAGTCCTTGATCGCGTTATTTGGTTTGGCACAACGCTGAGCGACCCGTTTGTGTTTCGCACAGCCACAAGTGACAAGCGGCTCACGGCTAAAGATTATGCAGTGCTCGAACAAATGTCACCTGCGGCACGCGAGCAGATGATTGGACTTTGGAAATCGTCGGGGATGGCCGTCGATATCGCGGGTGCAAGTAATATCGCAGCGACCCCGCTTGCCCCTGTTGTTGCTAGTAGTCAAACGATTGTTCTGTTGGCCCCTGTGCGGGCCGTTTCAAATGCAACGGTTATCTCACCAATTTCCCCGCGCACGACCGGAAGTGCAGGCACCGCGATCCAGCCGATTGGCAGTGGTGGCGTGACATTGGTGGCCGGAGGTGCAGCCGCACCGGCCCCTGCTGTGTTCCGCCCAACACCGGGTGAAAATGGCCTGCCTGCCCCGTCGATCCTTGTCGGGTTTGTGACCGAAGAAAGCGACCTTGCGCTTGAACCTGAGATCATTGCACCTGCAATCGTTGATGCCCCGATCGCTGGATTAGGGTTGAGCTATGACGACCTTGACGCCCGCAACGAGATGCGCACCGCCGATCCAGATATCTTCGCAAGTCTTGTCGAAAGTGGGGCGTTTGATCCACCCGACACCGAACTTGCACGTGCGATTCAAACGGAATTGGCGCGGATGAACTGTTATCGATCCACGATTGACGGCCTTTGGGGGCCGGGGTCACGGCGGTCGGTCGCTGGATATTATGAACAAGTTGGCGGTACAACGCCTAGCCAAGACCCAGATGTCCGTATTTTCCGTGCGATTATCACCAGCGAAGATGTTCGCTGTCCTGACCCGGCCCCGCGTGCTGTGGCCCAACCCACGCGTCGAGCAACCACGCAAGCGGCGCCGCGCGCAGCGACACAAGCCGCACCTGCACCCGCAGCACCGGCTGCCACGGGGCGGCGCACGATCAGCCAGTCCACTGGCACAGGGTCCTTCCGTTAAACCTGATGGAAGTCGATCCCGCCTTTAACAAAGCGAAACGAAACGCCAAAAAGCGCAAAACTGGGCGGCGCATCCGCCAGTTTGTTATTTTTGGTGGTGGATTTGCCGGTTTTGCCTTGATCATTGGCATGGTCCTGTTTTTCACGCTGGGTGGCCGTGATGATGGCATTCATACTGACGCCGATGATGGGCCGGGTTTTGTGCAAGTCGAAGAAAACAGTATCCCTGCCACGTCGCTGATCCGCACGACAACACCGTTCGTGGACATTGCGGGTGACCCGATGATCCTGCGATTTGAGAGGGCGTCTGGCAGCGAAGCGGGGGAGCCATTGGCAGGGCCACCAACACTGGATGCAGAACGATTGGGTAACCCAGCGCCTGATCGGTTGCTTTTGGTTGTTGAAGCGCTTGTTGTGCAAGAACGTCAGCTGATTACAGCGTTGCCGTCTAGCCGAGAAGACTTTGCCTTCTTTCAGGCACACCGCAGTCAATCGCTGAATGCACCAGACCTCAACATTGCCGTCGCTGCAGTCCCCACGCAGATTGACGACGACGCAGCCCTCAGTGTTGTGGTGGCTGATGATGAGGACAGTTGGGGGGCTGCGATTGGCGACGAAGATGTGCAAGCGACCTACGTTGAGACCCGGATCGAAAACACGACTAGCATTACATTTGTGAAACCAGAGGCAACACGGCGCAAGGTCTATGAGGATCTTGTGGTGCGTCTTGTGACTGATCGTAAACTTGAAGCGCTGTTGACGGACAACGGCTTTGCAGAAGATCAGGCCAAGTGGATGTCTGAGCAGATCATCAGTGTGATCCCGGAAGGTGAAACGCTGACCGCAGGCTCTATCATCGCACTGCGTAACCGGCCCGAGGAAAGCGGTCCTGTGCCGTTGCAGGTGTCTATTTATGGACCTGATGGCTATGTCGGCAGTGCGGCGCGGCGCGGAACAGTCGGATATGTGGCGTCAGCTGATCCATGGATTGATGTGGATTTGTTTGCATTGTCCGCGCCTGTGACATCGACTGCTGCACCGGCCCAAGATTTTCGCCTGCTTGATGCAGTCTATAGTGCTGCGATCCGGCGCGGCGTCCCGACAACGCTTGTCGGTGAAATGATCGTGATGCTGTCCCAAGCCCACGACCTTGATGCCTTTGCTGCACCGGGTGATGAGTTAACGTTGCTCTACGCACCAAATACGACTGCGACTGGTCCCGGTCAAATCTTGTTCGCCGGGATTAAGGGTCCGTCAGGTGATATGCCTTGCTATGTGGGTGCGGACGCAGAAGACACTTATTCGTGCTTTAGCCAACAGATGCAGGGTGGCGGTGCTGGCGGCTTTCATACGCCTGTGCAGGGCACGATGACCTCTGCTTTTGGACCTCGTTTTCACCCAATCTTAAGGGCCCCGCGGTTGCACGGTGGCGTTGATTGGGCCGCCCCAACTGGCACGCCAATCATCGCGGCGCTCTCGGGGCAGATCACACGTGCGAACGTGAGCCCCAGTTATGGCAATATCATTTACATCGACCATCCCGGCGGTTTGCAAAGCCGGTACGCCCATATGGATCGTTTTGCGGCTGGGATGCGCAATGGTGTGCAGGTCAATGCAGGGCAGTTGATTGGGTATGTTGGGACCACTGGGCGTTCGACTGGGCCGCACCTACATTTTGAGATGCGTGTGCAGGGTGAACCTGTTGATCCGCTGACATTGAATTATGCGGCATTTGCCAGCCCACAAGCAGGCGGCGGCGCGCGATCAGCATCGGTGCAAACATCTGGTAGTGCTTCTGCCGCCGTGGAGGGGTTGGTGAACCAGATTATTCGCGTGGAAAGTGGTGGGAATGCGTCTGCAAAGAACCCGCTGTCATCGGCTACTGGCCTTGGTCAGTTCATCGAGAGCACATGGCTGCGTATGATGCGCGACTATCGTCCTGATTTGGCGCAAACGATGAACCGGGCTGCGCAATTAGACCTACGTAATGATCCGACACTCTCGCGGGAAATGGTCACGAATTTGGCCCGTGAGAACGAGCGCTATTTGCAGTCCAAAGGCCATGCGATATCAGCGGGTCGTTTGTATCTCGCACACTTCCTTGGGCCGGGGGGGGCGAACCGCGTCCTTTCATCAGGGGATGGCAACACTATTTTGGCCGTGATGGGCAGTGGCGTTGTCGGTGCAAACCCGTTCCTGACGAATTACACGGTCGCAGACTTAAAAGCATGGGCGGATCGTAAGATGCACGGTTCTGGCAGTGCGTCACGTCCAGAACCCGCAGTACCGCGTCTGACGGCAGAAATGCGTGCGTATATCGAAATTATAGATGAGCTGATTTCTGTGGAAGGCTGATAGTATGGGTTGGTGTGTTTCACGCCCTTTTCGCTTAAATTGCGTAAAGCGTGCGGTTTGACCGAGATCAACGTCATTGGGACACTGCCTGTTAATCTTCCTGTCATACAAAAGAGGAAGGCTTATGTTTTCACGAATTTTTGGTTCTCGTTGATCACGATAATGCCGATAAGTTGACCGACGCGCTTGCGCTTGCCGCCAAGACCGCGATCGAAAGCAACGCTACGGTGCATTATGTCCGAACGCTTAACCGAATTTGCAGCGGCGCAGGCTAAGGCGCAGCGCATCAAAACTGCCACCCATGTTGCCCTGCGCGTCGATCTGCATTTGAATTTGGGCAAGGATATCGTGACGGCTGCAAAGGACACTGAATGTGACCCGATCACCATGGCGATTCATGTGTTGGGCGTGGAAAAGCACATTTTTGCTTCTCACGCTGCAATGTCAGTTTTTGTGGTCAATAAGGCGTTTGTTTTCTGGGCTAAGTGCCATGTTCAAAATCCTTTTTTGTTATGGACGCCATTAAGGTAAGATGATGGTCCCACAGATCCGTGGGAACCATCGGTTCGTATATGTGGTGATTAACTAAAGTCGTACCCGATCACGCCGTCTTTCATGACGACCTCGACCGATTGCATTTCTTCACCCGCAACCATCTTGGCTAAGACCTGACGCGATAGGTCGGGTAGGATCGAATTCGTGATGATGTTGTCGATCATACGTCCACCTGAATCAGGGTCCCGGCATTGGGACACGATAAAGTCGAGAACTTCGTCGTTGAACGTCATCACTGCCCCGTGTGCGTCTTTCAGGCGTTTGATGACTGATTTCAACTTTAGGTTCGTGATGCCACGCAACGCCACTGGCGATAGTGGGAAGTACGGAATTGTCACGATCCGGCCCATAAGTGCGGGTGGGAAGACCGCCAAGGCAGCAGGTTTCAGTGCCTCGTTCAACGCTTCTGGATCGACTTCATCGTTTTTCATGCCCTGATCGGTGGCATCCATGATCACGTCGGTGCCAACGTTTGAAGTGAGCAAGATCAGGCAGTTTTTGAAGTTAATCGGGCGACCGGACCCGTCTTCCATGATGCCTTTATCAAAGACCTGAAAAAACATTTCGTGGACGTCTGGGTGGGCCTTTTCGACCTCATCAAGAAGCACGACCGAATATGGTTTGTTCCGCACAGCTTCTGTCAAACGACCACCTTCGCCGTAACCCACATAGCCGGGAGGTGCCCCTTTCAAAAGCGACACGGTGTGCGCCTCTTGGAACTCGGACATGTTGATGGTGATGATGTTCTGCTCACCGCCGTACAGTTCTTCGGCCAGTGCAATCGCGGTTTCAGTTTTACCAACACCAGACGGGCCAGCCAGCATGAATACACCGATGGGTTTGTTCGGGTTCGACAAGCCTGCGCGCGATGTCTCGATCCGTTTGGCGATCATTTTGAGGCCGTGATCTTGACCAACAACGCGTTCCTTGAGGTGGTCGGCAAGTTTGAGAATACGTTCCAATTCGTCCGCCATCATGCGGCCCGCAGGGATGCCGGTCCAGTCAGAAATGATAGAGGCAACCGCCTGCTCATCGACGTGAGAATAGACCATGCGATCGTCAGGATTGCCGCTTTCCAGTTTGGCCATTTCGGCAAGCATCTCAGAGCGGATTTCATCCGCGCTTGCTGGGATGTTTTCGGACACTTCGGGGGCAGGGGCTGGTGGTGTGTTTTCGCTGCCTGCTGCGTTTTCATCAGCGTCTTGTGCGGTAGCTTCAACTGGTTCTTCAGCGATTGGCGCTTCACCTTCTTCTTCGCCGTCGGCCTCTGTCAAAGCTGAACGTAGCGCCAGAATCCGATCAACTACAATCTTTTCAGCGGCGTATTTTTCTTCATACTCGGCGAGCTCTTTCCGCTTGTTCTCAGCCTCGGCAGCTGCTTCTAACAAACGTTCTTCGTTCTCTTCACCTAGATCACGCTGGGCCGTTTTGCTTTTCATCTCAACTTCGAGGGCGACGATTGCCTCTTTGATGTCAGCAATGCGGGCGGGGATTGATGACTGGGACACAGCGACGCGCGCACAGGCTGTATCGAGCAATGATACGGCTTTGTCAGGCAACTGACGGGCGGGAATGTAGCGGTGCGACAAGGTCACAGCGGCAACGATTGCCTCGTCTGAAATACGCACTTTATGGTGCGCTTCCATCGGTTCAAGGATACCGCGCAACATGTAGCAGCAGCGATCAACATCAGGTTGGTCCACCTGCACTGGCTGGAAACGACGTGTTAGCGCTGGGTCTTTTTCAAAATATTTCGCGTATTCGGATTGGGTCGTCGCACCGATGGTCCGCAATGTCCCCCGTGCGAGGGCTGGTTTAAGTAGGTTCGCCGCGTCGCCCGTACCTTGGGCACCACCGGCACCGATAAGCGTGTGAGCTTCGTCGATGAACAGGATGATTGGGGTCGGTGATGCTTGCACTTCGTCAATCAGGGACTTGAGGCGCTGTTCGAATTCGCCCTTCATGGATGCACCAGCTTGCATGGCCTGAATGTCCATCTCAAACAGCTTGGTGCCTTTGAGGGTTGGGGGCACATCGCCCGCAGCAAGACGTTGTGCGAAGCCTTCGACAACGGCGGTTTTGCCGACACCTGCTTCACCGGTCAAGATTGGGTTATTTTGGCGGCGACGCAGCAATACATCGACAATTTGACGGATTTCGTCGTCGCGCCCAACGATCTTATCCATGCCACCGGCGGCGGCTGTCATGTCTTTGCAGAAGCGGCCAAGGGCAGTTGAGGCACTTGTCGAGGGATCACCAGCAGCGCCACCGGACCCGCCTGACGTGAGGCCAGAGCCATCCATCGGACGCATATCTTCTTCTTCGGAATCGGCCCAAAGTGTGCGGCTTTCTTGCCCCAAACGGTCAACCGAAATCCCTTCGAGGATGGCAGAGGCACGAAGTAATTCACGTTTTAACTGTTTATCGTTGAGCATGGCCAGTAGGGCGTGGCCAGTTCTGATCTGGGTCTCGCCGTAGAACAACGTCGCATAGGTCCACGCATGGTTCAGCATCGACGACATGCCTTCAGAAATGCCGGGGCTTTCGGTGACGTTTTTGTCAAGGCGCGACATGGCTGCGTCGAGGTCTTTCAGCACGCGACCACGATCTAGATCGAGTTCCTTCAGCGTTACGGAGATGTCGGATTTTTGGTTCGCAACGGCCTGAAAAAGCCAATGAACGATCTCAATGTTGCGGTTTTTCTCGCCGCGGGCGTGACGCATGGATTGTAAAAATGCGTCATAGCCAGCCCGGTTCATCTTACCGGCGTACTTTTCAATATTGATTTCTACCATGGTCTATCCCCTGAAAATATTATCTTTTTTGTCTCGTTTTATGCGGCGTTTAGGGCGTAAGTTGCCCCTCTTATTTTGGCGTCTTTTGGATAAGGTTGGGCTGGTGGCAACGCTGCCATCCACCCCAATTCTGCAGATTTACCGAGCACGGCGATCTCAATTGCGTTGGCTGGCAGCGTCAAGACAACCTCCATTTCGCAAGACATACCGAGGTACCATTTCACAATCGCGGCAAGGCGCGTGTGGCTTTCCCCGCCGGGTAAAAAACTGCGGTATTCTGCATTACTTTTGGTGGCGATGTTGATTTGAATTTTGTCTTGAACGGTTTGGGTGCGTCCACCAAGTACCATATCACGGCCCAGCGTGCTGCCGTTTTGGCCCAACATGCTGAGGTTGTCAGGCTCAAAAATTATCCAAGTTGGGACAAATTCTTCGACATGCACCTCCGCGCCCATGTCCTGTTCCAACATTTGTTGCAACTTTACGGGGCTCTTCACACGGCCTAAAGCCAGCGGTGCAAGGGCAAGTTTATTGATGTCGTGCAGCGCATCGCGGTTATTATAAGCTTGGGTTCCGATCCCAATCAACGCGCCTAAAGACCGACCAAAGCGATCATCGCTAGGGTGGTCATATTGGGTAATTGCACGGCCATCGGACCAAGCGCGGAAATAAAGTTGTTGGAATCGCGTTGCAAAAATATCGGTGAATTCGACATAGGCCATGTCGCCCATCAACGTCCAACGGTAAACTTCCTCGGTTTGATCGAGGGGCATTGCGCCGTGACCGCCATAAAACCCAAGGAACGCATTACGCACCGAAGGCTTGCCGGAACGGTGGCTGTCCATTCGGGAAAAGTCCGACTGTGGAAAGCTCATCGAGGGGTCTTGGCCGATGCGTACGATTTCTTGGGCGAGGGTCGCGTTTTTCCCAATCGGGGGTTTGTCACCTGATTTGCGTTCAAGTTGGCGCAGATAATTTAGGTAGCCAATAGCCCGCAGGTCTTTGCCGTCATCGGTGCGGCGCGCGATCTCTTGTTCGTACTTCACAGTAATGGTCCTGTTCCGGTACGGGGTGGCCATGTGACGATATCGCCGCGATCCAAGGACGCGAGGATTGTTTGTGTAAAGCTGTTCACGGCAGAATATTCTGCAATAAAACGATCAATCGCCGCACCCAACAGCACGACGCCTGTTCCCTCAAACGCGGCCTCATCGAAGGTGATTTTCACCTCAATGCCACGCGCTGCATGATAGGCTCCAGCCCGCAGGATTGATCGCACAATGGGGCGCGTTTCAACCTTGCGCAGACCTTGCAAATTAGCCTCTGTGATCGTGTCCGAAATGTCGGCAAATAGCGTTAGCATCTCTCGCAAGCTGTCAGCGGCAGCTTTGGGATCAGAATTATCCAAAGTGAATTGGCTCAGGGATAGATATGAGATCAGCCGCCAGTAATTATCACCCGCAGTCATCCGGTGTGAGGCGTTCTTTTCAATCTCTGTCATTGCTGCGCGTGGCAGGGTTGGTCCAGCCTTGCATGCAAGCGAAACGCTCACATCATCGCACATCCGAAAATCGTCTTTGGATTCGGCGATGGGCAAATCGCCGGGTAAATGTCGGTTCGAACAGATCGTGCGCACCTGAAGCCTTTGGGCGCGTTGGTTTTGTTCCGATTCCTCGGGTTCATACAGGGACAAAAACGTCTCTGTCCCGCGGTACCGTTGGGTTGACCCAAAACGGCGTTCCTTTTCAGTTGCGCGGCGTTCCTTGGCTGTTGTGGTATAGTAGAGTGCCTGTCGTGGTTTAATATCGCCACGCGGGAGGGCGTAAAGCGGATGCACTTCGACTTTGGATGACAGTCCGGCGTAATGGGCGCTGACCGAGGTGATCTGGTGTATTTCGTAATGTGTCAGCGGGCTACTATCGGGCGTCACTACATATTCCACGCGCTTTTCATCAAGTCTGATCTGGCTCGCTGTTTCCTCAAACAGGTTCACTGCGGGCACGCTGTGCAGACTAAAATGACTGGCGTCGATCCGGGGGGCAATGACCTTGTCGGCCTTGCTAAATTCCATCGCGATTTGGAATTCATGGGCTTTGATGCGCTTAAGATGGTTGGCAAGTCCCGTCACGCGAAAGCCAAGAATCTTACGTGGAAATACAAAAATTTCACGCAGCCGGCTAAATCCACGGAACACCCGTTTATTGTTCGTGAACAGGTTATCGTTGTCGTCAAACCCTACCTGTTCGATCGACTTTGGATCAAGACGGATAAACACGGGATCGCCGTGCGCGTCGAGGTAGCGCAACGAAACACGGGTCAGGTTGCAGAATATTTGCTCATAAAGCGCAGTGGCATTGGGTATGTCTGCGGTTAGATAGATCGGTAGGATATCAAGTGGGAGCTCACTGATTGGCCCGCCGGCGTCACTGTTAGTGTCCGACGTTGGACGGGTAATAGTCAGGTGCATCCCCGCCTTTGTGCCTTTGGCAAGCTCAGATTCACCAGCGGCCAGTAGTGGGGCAGGGCTGGCGTGATAAACGGTTTTGCCAACCTTCAGCGGCCAAACGGACAGTGGGGCGCAAAGTCGGAACCGACACGACACCCGCTGGTCTGAATCAACAAACCGCGCGTCAAGGTAATCGCCAGCGTTAAAATGCAGCCCCTCAACAAGGTCCTTGTTGTCAAACGGTGGGTTCGCCTGAACGAGCATGACGCTTGGAGTCGGTGCCAAGGCTTCTGGGAAAATCTGGTTGAGCATTTCCGTCGTGAATGTTCGAAACTCCTCGTCCATCTTTAGCTGAACGCGGGCCGCCATAAAAGCGGTGCCTTCCATCAGACCTGCAACGGCCGGATCAGCATTTTCACGGAGCAAACCGCCAAGGCGGCCAGCGATTGATGGATATTCCGCCGCAAATTCTGCCCCACGTTCATAGAGCAGCGACAGTTCTTGGTTGTAGGCGTCGCGGAAAGCCTTTTTCACGTTTTCACCTGTAACTTTGTCATCTGAATCCTGCCAACACCTTCATCTAATTCGGCAATAAATTGAAGGGGGATGTCAACGGGACTGGCGGCCATTTCGCCAGAGATGTCAAAAGTCAGGCGATTTGTGACATGATCGCGCTTTGCGGAAGGGATCACTTCAACTGTTTCGGGGATTAAGCGGGGTTCATAGTGGCATAGTGTGCGTTTGATCTGGTCTGCGATGATTTGGGGACCATTGGCGGTGCCCGCAACATTGGACAGATCGCTAAATCCAAAATTTACAATTGATTTTTTCAGATACGGGTAGCCGTCTAACGGAACAGTTGCGTCCAAGTTGACGGTGTTCATAAGGCTTGCAAGGTCGCGGTTCAGGTGCTTGCGCAATGTGCCTTCATCAGTTCCGTTCCGACGTTCTTTGCTACGCTCAGTGAGGGTGCGGTGGCCATCCTCAATCTGGCTCGCTTCTTTTTTGGCATCCCGGTCGGCGTTTGCGGCGCGAAAAACGTGCATCAACGAAAGTTGATAGCGGTCGCGTTTACGGCTTTCATCTGAATTAGATTGTCTTGAATTCATGGGCCTTTTCCATCGTTCGCATACGGCGGCCCTGCGCGCGCTGCCCGCAAATAGGCTGATTTGGCGTTGATTGGCGCAAATCGAAAGTCTGTCGGCGACGATCATGCCGCCGACAAAAAATTTGTACGAACCTACTAGCTTTGTGGGCCAGCTGGCGCGTGGACGTCGCCGTCGAACGCTTCTGTGTTCTGTGCGATGTCCCACTTCCATTCAGTCGCTGTGTCTGGCGCGCCTGTTTCTGTTTGTGGTACGTAAACGTAGTTAAAAGCACCAAAGTTCAGAGTCACATTCTCTGTCAAACGGTCTTCTCCACCGGAACCGCCTGTAGAGACGGAAGAGATGATGATGTCAGCCATATCGAGAACGATATATTCCATCTGGCCGTCGCCGGCTTTACGGACAACCAAAGACGCTGTTTCGATGTGCGTACCCTTTGACAGGAACTTCATCAGGTCAGTGGAAGATTTGTCGACGTACTTTGTCAGTGACAAATCTTGGAAGTTCGCTTTACCAGCACCGGAACCGGAACCCATGTGTGTAGTGCCGGACTGGGAACCGCCCCAGCTCCATGCCAACACATCGATCTCGTCTTTGTGTGATTTGTCCTGAGATTCGCCCATAATTGGACCAAGCTTGAGGAACATGTCTACAGCCATAATCTTTCTCCTAGTTTAAATGTCGGTTTGTCGAAAATTCCGACAGAGGGTTAACGTAAATAGTTTTAGCCAGGTAACTTGGAAACGAGAGACATCCCGATATCCATGCCCTCCATCTGGAAGTGAGGCTTCAAGAAGAATTTACCCATGTAGTAACCGGGGTTCTCCTCGTCTTCGATAACTTGAACAGTTGCGGCGGCCAGAGGTTTCAGCGCTTTTTCTTTTTCCGTCGCAGTGGCCGGGTTAGCGGTTACGTACTTGTTGATCCAAGTCTGAAGGTCTTTCTCAAGTTGGGACTTATCGGGGCTAGACCCAATTTTATCACGCACCATACACTTAAGATAATGACTGAAACGTGACACTGCGAACATATAAGGAATGCGTGCTGACATGTTGTCAGACGCGGTCGCTAGCTCATCAGTAAACTTTTTGGGGCGGTAAAGCGACTGCGCACCAATAAAGGCCGCTTTGTCAGTGTGCTTACGATGAACCAAGCCTATCAGACCGGCCTTGGACAATTCACCTTCACGACGGTCGGTGATGGACACCTCTGTCGGGATTTTCATTTCTTTGGAACCATCGCCAGTGTCGAATGTGTGCGTTGGCAGGTTCATCACCTCACCACCGGATTGAACACCGCGGATTTGAACGGTCCAACCATGTTCCTTGTGCGCGCGGTTGATGTTTACAGCCATTGCATGGGCTGAGTTCATCCAAGCGTACATTTCGCCGGCGTGGCCGTCCGTTTCTTCCTCGAAGTTAAATTCTTCAACGACAGAGCTTGAATTTTGGCTGTAAGGCTCGCGCGATAAAACCCGTGGCAATGTCATCGCGACATAGCGGGAATTCTCGCTGTCACGTAGACCGTTCCAAGCCGCATAGTCAGGCGTTTCAAAAATTTCACCCAAGTCTACTGGGTTCGGCATCTCATTCCAGTTGTCCATACCGAGAAGGCTGGGGGCGGCGGATGTGATGAACGGTGCTTGCGCGGCCGCTGCGATCTTACCCAGATCACGCAAAAGGCTAACGTCGCCCGTTGAATGGTCAAACTGGAAGTCACCAATTATCGTGCCATAAGGCTTGCCGCCCATGGTGCCGAATTCCTGTTCATAAATTTTGGTGAACAGCGGACTCTTATCCCATTTCGCACCTGGGTAGCGGCGTAATTCTGACTTCAGCTCGCTTTTAGCGACGTTCATCACGTTCACACGCAACGATGCGTCGGTCTCAGAATTGTTGACTGTGTAAGCCAGACCGCGCCAAGCGCTTTCCAGTTCCTGATATTCAGGTGCGTGGATGATCTTATTAACCTGTGCTGTCAGCTTTGCGTCGATCTTGGCCAACATGCTTTGGATCGTATCGATGATGTCTTCAGACACCAAGCTGCTGTCGCCCATTGCTTGTTTAACAAGGGTAACAACCGCGCTGTCGACCTCTGATGCGACCTCAGCGGAGCGCGGTTTGATCGTCTGCTTGAGAATATCTGAAAACTCATCAAGTTCGGTTAAGCCGCCCGCGACTTGACCTTCTGTTTGTGGTGCGTCGTTTGCCATCTATTTATCCCTGCTATCCTAATTGGTGTGACCCGTCGGTCATCACGCTGCGGATTTATTCTTTGTCTTCTGCTGCGTCTTCATCATCATTTCCTGCGCGTGCAGCCAAAGCCGCCATCAGGTCCGGATCATCGAGCAACGCACGAATGTGGTCTTGGGCTTTTGATTTGCCGTTCATGTAGCGGGCAAGATTTGCCAATTGCTCACGCGCTTCCAGCAGCTTGTTCAGCGCAGGTACCTGACGTGCAATCTCAGCGGGGCCAAAGTCACCCATTTTCTTAAATTCAAGGTTAACACCAAGGCGGTCAGTACTATCGGGGTCGAGCGCATTTTCAACGTTGAATGACAATCCAGGCGTAATGCTAGAAATGTAATCATCAAGCGTGGAGTTGGTAACGTCAGTGAAGTCCCGTTCTGCGACAGGCGCTTTTTCGATCGGCGAAGCGTTGCCAGACAAATCGGCCATGACGCCCATAACGAACGGCAGCTCAACCAGTTTTTCTGCGTCATACGGATCTGCGTATGAAATGTTTACCCGTGGTGGGCGGTTCCGTTTCAAAAAGCCGGATGCTGAATCTGATGCCATCTTAATTTTATCTCCCAATTTCGCGTACTTCGGTTAGCTATCTTTCGGCCACCTTCATAACACCTTTAAACTACTCATACCTTTTTGCTTGAGTCTACAGTCATTTGTCAGCTTGCGGAGGTATAATTTCCGTTACAATGGACGAAAAGTCCTTTTCTAAATAAGTTCGTGCCCGGAACAGTAGCACAGGAATCGGGCTTGCGGGCTCGCGCGCACGATAAAACTCATCAAGGGCCGAAAGGTGGCCTGCTACATCGCTTCTGTTGGTCACTTCAGGGTCTGGACCTGCATCTTCATCGTCTGCCGATTGGGCCACCGATGCGGCCTCACTGGCGAGCAATTTCAGACGGGTCATGTCCAAGACAAAGCCTGTCTCGGCTCCAAAATCAATTTTTGCACGTTCCGACTGTTCTGGCAACAATGTCTCAAGCGCCTCAACAAGCGGGCGCCCAAAAAGCAAACGAGACTGCGTGACCAGTAGCAGGGCAGGTGATGACGGCTCATGTGTCGCAAAGTAACTTTCAATCGCTTTGATCGTGGCGAGGGCCGCAGCTCGATTCGGTATTTTTGTGACCACAATCGCTGCAGCAGTGGATGCCTTACCGCCACTTGGCGTCGGTGTGTCGGTATCGTGATCATCGCTATCTTCGTCCGAGCTGTCGTCACTTTCCTCATCATCTACTGCATCTTCTGCAGCCCATGGAACCAAATCAGGTCGCCCCGATTGGATCATCCCCAACATTTCAGTGATTGCCGCTTCCGCAGGTTCAATCCCGGGGTTAAACGGATTCACTTCATTGCGCAGACACGCACTTCTGATGCGGGACAACGCAGATAATGCAATGTTCAGCGCAGCATGGACCTGTTCAACTGGCTTGCTGTTACCCGGTGCTGAGATTTCGCCAATGAGCTTACCGGTGTTAAGCCCGTCTTCGCCAGCGCGTGCGGTCGCGGACCCAAGTGCGACAAGCTGTCGTCGTAAACTAACCTCACCGGGTCCAGCGATTTCGGCATATTGCAGCGGAAGAACAACGGAAACGTTGCTGCCCAATTCCTCAAGCGTACCACGGCGTTCGGACACATCTGTTGGGTGAGCGTCATTTGGAAAGACTTCGAGAACGTCTGCGATTGCAACCAGCGCTTCTGCATATTGGGGCAAGCGACCGGCAAGGATCATAAACCGTGCGAGTAGCGACAAAAGCCGCAAATCACGGGTTCGTTTTAAGAGTTTTGTAATCTCTGCCAGCTCTGATTTGTGGTCAACCGACTGTCGATCAAAGAGCTGTGCAGCTTTTACGACTTTCCCGCCCGCTTCGACTGCCGGCATAAAGAACCGCTCTGGCATGCGCGATTCGGCTTCGTAGTAATAGTCAAGGAAGGGTTCGTCGTCCGTACTTTCTAGATTAGCACCACAAGGAGCATCATCAGAAACGGGGTCTTTCAGCCAATCAAACGTCAAAAAGTAACTCCTTCAAAAAAGCACAGGCACTAAAAGAGATACGGATTTTAAAAGACATTTAGGAAAATCCAAACAAATATTTGTCGGGATCGTGACGTTCGTCTTAACAAACGTCAAGTCCGGTATTTCAAAGCGTTTTCTTGGCATAAATGATCTTGCAAGCTGCGCTATTAACTCTTGGAAGATTGGACAGCGGCCACATAGCTTTCGGCAAAATGCTTCAGAAATGCCCCAAGCATGCCGTTCTCGTTTTTTTCGACCTTGGCATCCCATCGTTCAACATATGTATCCCACGCTTTGCGTTTTCCGCTGCCACCCAGCAAACCACCACCCGTGTCCGAATCAATTGATTCAGGGGCAAGGTCTTCGAGCAGCTTTAAGAGAGCTGGTTGGATTGCGGCAAAGACGGCCATCTGGTGCAGTCGGACATCTGAAAGCGCCGTTTCGATGCCTTTGCCGCCAGCCATGTAGCCTTTGCGCGGTTTTAGGAACATGACCTCAAGCGCCTGTGTCGCATCGGGCATGAACTTAAGTGGGTTATTTTCTTCGGCACCCATCATCGTGCGTTCACCACCCTTGGTGAACTGCTTAGCTGACGCACGATCTTGTAACATCGACATCAGTTCCTGGGAAATGACGCGCATGCTACGGCCAAGTTCGCGCGCGAATGCCTCTGAGTCAGTGGTTGATTCAAAATCAGCTGGCAAGCCTGCACCTTCACAAAATGCCGCCATAAGTCCAGTGTTACCCGCCGAAGGTGCAATGGATAAGGGTGGCTGCTGTAATGCTGGGGCTGCGACTGCCGGTGGGGCTGGTGAAAAGGACGGAACAGGTTGTGAAATACCGGGTGGTGGTGCAGCGGCTGGTACTGCCATTGGTGGTTGTGCAAGGGCTGGCGCGCTGGGGATAGGGGCCGGTTGTCCAAATGGGGATCCTGACGCCTCTGCTGGTGCCGGTGTCGGTTGCACCGGTGGCGGTGGTGTTTTTGGCGTTGGGCTGACAAGAAATTCACCCGCAAAATCATCAAACGGATTACGGTTCGGTGTCGGATGCGGATTAATCGGCGTGGCAGCGCCACCACCAATGGCCCATGGATCGGCATCAGCTGCGAATCCTGCTGTGGGCGGCTGCGAAATCGCAACAGGTTGTGCCGACTGAACCGGTGCTACACTTGGTGCCGCCGCCATTTCCGCAACGATGTAATAATGACCGACCTGAAAACGTTGACCGTTTTGCAGTGGATGCGGGGCGGCAAGCCGGTGACGGCTCCCATCCATGAACAGTCCGTTGGTTGAGGTATCAACCAAAAAATAGCTACCATTCTCAAATTTAATGTCAAAATGGTGGCTTGATATATGGCGGTCCGGATCCGGCAAGGTCCAGTCCATTGCCGTAGATCGCCCAATCTGCGCGCCATTTCCGTTCAAGACAAACGAAATAGGGCTACCGTCAGAGAGCGAAGGAAAATTATCAATGCGCAAAGTAAGAGACATAATATCCAACAAGATAGACTGCGTTCAAGTCCGATCAATACACTCTAAAGAGCGATTGCGCCACGTCCATAAAGTGGGCGTAGTAGATTTGGCGACGGCTTGTCGCAGATAGCGCCAAGCAGGATAGCACAGCCGTGTTCAAAGACCGTGGGGAACGGTGCAAAGGCGGGCTAGCCAGATCATTGGGTGCAACTGGACCGCCGGCCCAGCCCACTGCAAGTGCAAGATGTGTGCCGGGAACGCGGTCCGGGCTCCAAAGTGCCTCGCGCATGAGGTTTTGCCGGTTCTCGCGCGATGGATCGCCCAGCCACCGAGCGACACCTTCCATAAAGTGATGATCCGTGGAGGTCAGAACCTCGGGCATTGTGCGCAAACATTCGTGACCCCACCAAATTGCCATCTTTGGCGTAAAAGCGAAGGCCGTCAGTGTGACTGCATCCTCAGGTGTTTCAGACCTGCGCAAACGCCACATGAAGTCATATGTATCTTCGGTGGGGCGTGGTCGTTGCTGGGTTAATTCCGCGACTTGAGGAATACCTGCATAAAGGTCGGCAAGCGTTTGATATCGCAGCGACGTACTTGGCGGGCGCGTTTTATCTGCATTGTTAAATGGTACTGCTGTAATTTCTTGAAATGACATAAATTAGGTCTGTCCGTCTGTTGAGCCTGAATAGCTATACTTTTGTATGTTTTCGATTTCACACACGCACGTCAAGAACGTTAAGATATTTACATTGAAATTGCTGACGGTCGGGGATCACCCAATTTGAAGAATACTTGGGGTGTATCCCCTTGGTATATGGAACAATATTGTCAATGTATGCGCACAATTATTTCGGTAAAGCCGCCTTAGCTTGGGCAACGGATAGTTTGAGAACCGTGTCGTCATTTACGCAAGTGAAGATAATCTATCGCGACCAAAGGCTTGGTTTGCCCCGACGAATGGGATCAAAATCCCTGTATGAGCATGTCGATAGCCGTTGCGACCGTGTCACATTCCTTATTGAGGCTTCCGACCGGTGATTTGAGGACCCCTTTGGGGACAGCAGCCAGAAATTGCGTGACCATGACGACGGGTTGACCATCAATATCGAAGGTTGGATTGAGCCTTGCCGCAGGTTTGGGCGAACTGGACCCTGGTAAAAGCGGCACAACGACCCGCGTATTGAGATCGCTCAGAAGATCGGTTTGCACCTCTAAGAGGAAGCCATTACCGGATGGATTAGGAAAAACATCGTATTTGGCCATCAGAACTGGCGGAAGCTGTCGAGTGGTAAACCATGCTTTTCTACGTAGGAATTAGAGCTCCTCAACGCCGCAGCATTTGTAGCTATCCATTGTTCTGATTTAGCAGCGGCTACTGCATGTCTAACCCCTTCCTCTGCTGCGCGCGACAAATTTACTTTCAGCTCCTTGGCTTCGGTGAGTAATGCGGCATCGAGCGATAAGTTCGTAGGCTTTCGGGGTTGAGCATTCATCGGCAGATCTCCTGAGGCGA
>JAPKCP010000183.1 GCA_028822885.1 Yoonia sp.
GGCCACAGCGCGTCTTTTACAGCATTCCGGGGACAACCAAATCAGGTGGCCGATGACCATCCGCAAACGTCTTGATATTCACAATGACCTTTTCGCCCATTTCCTGACGCCCTTCGACCGTGGCTGAGCCCATATGCGGCAGCAAAACGACGTTTGGCAGGTCTTTCAGACGCGGATTAATTTCGTGGCCTCGCTCAAATACATCAAGACCAGCACCGGCAATTTCGCCCGCCCGCAGCATCCGTGTGAGCGCATTTTCGTCAATCACCTCACCGCGCGATGTGTTCACAATCACCGCATCCGGCTTCATCAGCTTGAGCCGCCGAGCGTTCATAAGATGGAATGTCGATGGCGTATGTGGACAATTAATCGAAATCACATCCATTCGCGCGACCATCTGATCAAGACTGTCCCAATATGTCGCCTCTAACGCTTCTTCGACTTCGGGGCGAAGGCGTTTGCGATTATGGTAATGAACTTGCATCCCAAAGGCGGCGGCGCGTTTTGCCACTGCCTGACCGATCCGGCCCATGCCCAAAATCCCAACACGGCGGCCCGATATGCGCCCACCCAGCATTGCAGTTGGGGACCAGCCCGCCCAATCACCACTGCCCATCACGCGCAATCCCTCAGGAATACGGCGTACGACGGCAAGGATCAAAGCGATGGTCATATCTGCCGTGTCATCTGTCACGGTGCCGGGAGTATTGGACACAAGAATCCCACGCTGACGCGCAGTCGCGACATCAATTCTATCTACGCCAGCGCCATAATTCGCGATCAGCTTTAATTTTTCACCGGCTTGCGCCAACAACGGAGCATCAATGAAATCCGTCACTGTTGGAACAAGAATGTCGGCCTCTTGCACGGCAGCCACCAACTGTTCGCGGCTCATTGGGCTATCGTCATCGCGCAATTTGACGTCGAATAGCTCCTTCATCCGCGTCTCGATATTTTCGGGCAACCGTCGCGTGACGACAACACTTAACCGCTGACCTGGCATTCTTTTCTCCCATAGCTTGAAACGGATCATAGCTTTGGGTCAGAGTGCAGCTAACGGACGCAAGGCACAAGAACCTCGCGCCATTTGAGTAGTGTAAAAGGCAGGGTTTCAGTGATTTCTCGATTTATGCAGCTTTGCGTGGCGCTGTGTCTGTTGGCCAATGGCGTCGCGGCGCAAGAGGCAACGCCCGTTGCGGTGGGCTCTTTGGCAGCGCCCTCCATCGGCCCTGAAACGAACCTGCCGCTACCACGTTATGTTTCCTTAAAGGCATCTGAGGCAAACGTGCGGCGTGGCCCAAGCCTGTCGCACCGCATTGATTGGGTGTTTCAGCGCCGCAGTATGCCTTTGCAAGTGATCGCAGAATACGGCCACTGGCGTCGTGTCATCGACCGCGAGGGGCAGGGCGGTTGGGTCCACTACACAATGTTGTCCGGCGCACGATCTGTGATCGTTGACCAAGATCATCTACGTTTGCGGTCCCGCCCACGCGAAGACAGCCGCGAAACGGTTGAGCTTGAGGTAGGTGTCATTGCGCGTCTTGGCGAATGCCAACCCATCTGGTGCCGCCTCACCGCTGGCGGCTACAAGGGTTGGGCCCCCAAGGCCGTGTTATGGGGCGTAGAAGCCGACGAAGTCCGCGACTAAGCAACCTACGCCAGCGCCAATGGTGTTGGGGGACATGCTACCCACATCCTCTGTCACGGTATACGTGCGACCGCACCCTTCGCAGCGTAAAGACATTTCACTGTGGCCCGAAAAAACGAATTCTTCTAATCACAGCCTCAGTGCGTTTTGAAATGGGTTTGTAAGTTTCGCAATCGTTTGTCCTGACGGTGCGGTGCAATGTCTGGGCGACCCGATCTGGATCGCCCGACCGTAGTCCGCGCAAGCGCTTCTCTCCTGGACTGCGTGGTTTAGCCAAGGCCGCGTCCCTTAAGCAATGCCTCCACCCCGGGAAGTCGCCCCCGAAATTGGGTGTAAAGCTCCTTAGCATCAACTGATCCACCGGATGAAAGCACCGTGTCCTCTAGTCGTTTGGCAAGAATAGGATCAAATGCGTCGCCAACTTCCTCAAACGCTGCAAAGGCATCCGCGTCCATCACTTCTGACCACATGTAACTGTAATAGCCGCTGGAATATCCATCGCCAGCGAATACGTGGGCGAAATGTGGGGTGGCATGACGCATACGGATTGCGTGTGGCATGCCAAGACCTTCAAGAATTTCAGCTTGCTTTTGCATTGGATCTTTTGGGGCAGGCCCATCATGGAACGCAAGATCAACCAATGCTGACGACACATATTCCACCGTCTGAAAGCCCATGTCGTAGGTCGCAGCATTCAGCATGCGCTCCAGCATGTCTGTCGGCATCGGCTCACCCGTTTCTGCGTGTGTGGCGAACTCGGCCAAGACCTCTGGCACCTCTAGCCAGTGTTCATACAGCTGGCTTGGCAATTCAACAAAATCGCGGGCCACGGACGTTCCGCTGATGCTTTCATAGGTCACGTCTGACAACATTTGGTGTAGCGCGTGGCCAAATTCGTGGAACAGGGTCCGGGCATCGTCATAGGATAGCAACGCAGGCTGACCGTCTTCGGGTTTGGCAAAATTGCAGACATTCACAACGTGAGGCCGGACTTCACCGTCCATACGGTGCTGGGATTGCATCGCCATGCACCACGCACCTGACCGCTTAGACCCACGCGCAAAATAATCGCCGATGAACACGGCCACATGGGCGCCATCGCGTGTGACGTCCCACAGACGAACATCAGGGTGGTAAACGGGGCCCTCAAGTAGCTTAAATTCAAGTCCAAACAGCCGGTTTGCACATGAAAAAGAGGCTTCAATCATGCGATCGAGTTGCAGATACGGCTTCAACGCTGCTTCATCCAAATCATGCTCAATCTGCCGCCGCTTCTCAGAATAATAACGCCAATCCCACGGCTCAAACGGGCCATCAAACCCATCCGCGTGCAACATGCGTTCAAGGACCTTCGCATCTGCCTCAGCAGCGGCCTTTGCAGGGGTCCAGACCTGCATCAACAGGTCGCGCACAGCCTTTGGTGTGCCTGCCATCTCCGTCTCAAGTTTGTAATCGGCAAAGGTGTCATACCCCAACAAATTTGCGCGTTCTTCACGCAAGGCTAGCGTTTCTGCAGCAATTCCCCGGTTATCTGTCTCGCCACTATTTTCGCCACGCGCCACCCACGCCTCATAGGCAGTCTTGCGCAAATCGCGCATCGGCGAAAACTGCAAGAACGGAACAATGAGCGATCGGGAAAGGGTCACAACCGGACCATCAGCATCCTTTTCAACGCCAGCCGCCCGCGCTGTGGCGATAACAAAACCAGGAAGACCCTCAAGATCAGTCTCCGCCAACACCATGAACCAAGACCGCTCATCAGCCAGTAAGTTCTGTGTGAATTCAGTCCCCAAAACGGAGAGCCGAGATTTTACATCACGCAGACGTACGGCCGCGTCTCCCTCAAGTAATGCACCCTGCCTCACAAAGCCGCGCCGGGTCAGCATCAAGACACGTGCCTGTTCATCGGTGAGGTTCATATCGTCACGGCGGTTCCAAAGATCATCGACCCGCGCAAATAGTGCCTTATTTTCGATGATCTCAGAGCCAAAGGCGCTTAATTTCGGACCAAATTCGCGCTGTAACGCTTCGCGGGCGGGATTGCTGTCCGCGCCTGCGACGCCATAGAAAACGCCTAGCACCTTGCCCAATGTGACCTCTGCCAGCTCCATCGCGACAATCGTATTGTCAAACGTTGGGGGGGCTTCGTTTTCCGCAATCGTTCTGATTGTTGCACTTGCTTCGTCCAATGCGATATCGGTCGCGGGGGCAAAATCGTCGTCTGATATCAAATCAAACGGTGGCAGCCCGTGGGGTGTGGTCCAGTCGGCAAGCAGCGGGTTGGTCATGGGAATTCTCCTTTGGCCTTAATCTAGGGTGCCGGTGCGCCCTTCGCCACCCGTTGCCCTTTCATCTGGCCAAAACAACTCAATAATCTGCCTTCGCGTCTGGGCGCTGCCGCATATATTTCTCAAGCCGCCGCATCGCCAGCGACAGCGTAATTGTCATCGCCAAATAGACAAGCGCGACGACACTATACGTCTCAAAATATCGGAAATTCCCAGCAGCAAGAACTTTGCCCAGCTGCGTGACATCAGTGACGCCAAGTACGGAAACCAATGACGAATCTTTCACCATCGCAACAAAGTCATTGCCAAGCGGTGGCATGATTGTGCGGAACGCTTGCGGGAATACGATGTGGCGAAACCGTTGCCAGCGATTAAGGCCAAGGGATTCTGCGGCCTCGATCTGACCGGGATCAACCGATTGCAATCCAGCACGAAAAACTTCCGCCATAAACGAGGAGTAAGCGAGCGTTAGGGCGATAACGGCTCGCCAGAGTAGAGAAAAATCACGCGTACGGATCGGGTCCAAACCAATACCATCAGCAATCCAATTCCATCCCGCGACCAGTGCGGGTGCCAGCACAAACGCCACATAAAGCAGCAACACAATGATCGGAATACCGCGCAAGATTTCAACATAAAGGCGGGCGGCTTGGCGCAAAATGATGAAGCGCGACAGTTGCGCAACCGCCAAACCAAGTCCGATCAGACACGCGCTTAGGTAAGCAACAACAGTGACATAGACCGTGATCCAAATCCCCTTTGACAGGGTGCTAAGGACCTTGCTGTAAATCTCAACCGTAAAGACTTGCCAAAAAAAATAAGCCCCGGTGGCCACCACAATCAGCAGCCACCAGGGAAAATCTTTATCATCAGGTGACGTTGGTATCACGAGGGCAAAACGGTTTCGTTATTCACCAAGCTTATACTCGAGGAACCATTTGGTGTTCAGTGCCTCAATCGTGCCATCCGCTGCCATATCCGCAATCGCGGCATTAATCGGTGCGACCAGTTCGGACCCCTTTGGAAAGATGAAACCAAAATCTTCGGTTCCAAGCTTTTCGCCAATAATTTTCAAACCACCATCAGACGCCGCGACATAGCCGTTGCCAGCGGTGCCGTCTGTGAGGACAAGATCAACGTCACCCGTGCGCAACGCCTGAACAGTCGCACCAAAGGTTTCCATCAATTGAATGCGTGGATTGGCCTCATCTCCGTCAAGGACATCATAGACGCCGACATAAAACGGAGTCGTGCCTGGTTGAGCGGCCATCAGCAGGTCAGCATCAGCAGTAAAAGATGCAGCGTCAGTGAACCGGTCTTCATCGCCACGCACTAGCATAACCATCTCCGACGTCATGTATGTGTTTGAAAAATCAACAACTTCAGCACGGTCTTCACGGATCGTGATGCCAGTCATGCCGATGTCAAACTGATCTTCAGACACAGCAGCGATCATCGCATCCCAGCTGATATTCTCGTAGGTGATCGTGGCGTTCAGGCGCTTTGCGACCTCAGCCATCGCATCATATTCCCAACCAACAGCCTCGCCATCCCCGTTAATAAACTGAAGCGGTGGATATGCATTTTCGGTCACAACGACAATTTCTTGACCGCCTAAATCAGGTAGATGGCCATCGGCCAAAGTTGTCGTAGCAGTCATCATCATCGCAGTGGCGATGGGCATCAGCATTTTCATGAGAAGTCTCCCCGAGGTTTGTTATTGGCATACTATGAAGCGCACGTTGATCAAGGCAAGGGGGCAGTGCCGCAAACGGCACAATCGGCCCGCCGTTTTGCGTTGATGATGCGCGTTTCAGCGTAAAGTGCGTCATAGATTAACAAGCGGCCCTTGAGTGGCTCACCTGCTTGGGTGATCAGCTTGACTGCTTCGACGGCCATCATTGCGCCAACAACACCGGGAAGCGGGCCAATCACACCTGCTTCGGCGCAAGACGGGACAAGATCTGGGGCGGGTGCTTTGGGGAAAATACAGGCATAGCAAGGTGCGCCGCTTGCTGGATCATAGACGCTAATCTGACCTTCCCATTGGGTCAGGGCTGCGGCGACAAGGGGAATTTTGCCAGCGACACAGGTCTCATTCACCAAATAGCGGGTCGCAAAATTATCGGTGCCATCCAGCACGATGTCATATTCGGCAAACAACTCGGACGCGATGGTTTCATCCAGCCTGCGATTGTATGTTTTCACACTCACAAATGGGTTTTGGGCACGCATCGCATCTGCGGCAGATTGGACCTTGGGTATGCCGATGTTTTTATCAGTATGGATGACCTGTCGCTGCAGATTTGTGTTTTCGACAGTATCGCCATCAATGACACCAATCTGACCAACGCCAGCAGCGGCCAGATATTGCAAAGCGGGTGATCCAAGGCCACCCGCGCCAATCACCAACACACGCGCATCGCGAAGGGCTTTTTGGCCAACACCGCCGACTTCACGGAGCATAATATGGCGAGCATACCGATTAAGTTCAGTGTCCGAAAAGCTGCCATCTTTTGGGGCTACATGCGTAGGGGACACGCCCGGGCCTGCCTTTGCGCGCAGGGTTGTCAATAATTTGCGATAGCCCCAGATTATCG
>JAPKCP010000184.1 GCA_028822885.1 Yoonia sp.
ATATGTCAAACCATACGTTAAGCGCGGCAAGTCTGATGCGATCGATGCGGAGGCGATTTGTGAAGCGGTTACCGTCTGACGATGTCTCACCCGGCAAGCGATGCTTGCATCGCTGAGAGGTCACTTTGTTGCAATAAAGACTGGCTCTGCTGGTATGACGACCTGTTGAAGCTTGTCGCCAAAGAAGATGCGCGGGTCCGTTTGTTACGCACCATACCAGGGGGTGGCGCTGTGATCGCCTCAGGAATCATCGCCAGCATTGGTGTTGGTCATCAGTTCAGCAATGCCCGAGAGGGCCAATAAAACGGCAAGGATTGTCTGGGCCGTTTAAACCCACAAAGTCTTCAAGATGATCGGGAAATAGAATCCCTTGTTCTCGATCATCACCTTCAATGAAATGCTTCATCCAACATCTCCTGATTACCCATGGAGTCTAGCATATATTTACGTTTTCACACAGCCTTGGCCAGAAGCTGTCATTGGCAATAGAACCATTTAGCCTGACAGGTTTGGTACACCTCCCGGTTTTGACATATAGTTCACCAGCCCAAACCTTAGATATTGGTCGATCCGGTGGGCCGGCGCGGACCAGCTTTGGGCGACGTCCGGTGTCAGCCTCGCGGTCAGCACCACGTCAAACAATGGCAGTCAGATCGTGACGTGAACAGGGGGCACGTCATCTGCATCCATATGCACCCGCATCGGATTGCCATCGTAGGACCGTTCATAAAGCAGCGCATTCGCCCAGAACCGTTTGGATTTTGCCTCGTAGCTTGGCCAGTCGTCAACATTGGCGGCAAAGATAGGAGCGAGCGTCTCATTTTGCGGACCCTTTGGTGGAAAGCGGTCACCACATTCGTTATCCGGGCGCGCGTGGCGGGACTTCGGGGTGGCATGGTCATTTTATTGCGCTGCACAAAGCTGTAAGCGTGAAGGTCAGAGACACGATCACGTCGCGCGCCGACTCAGCTTTGCCCTTGGGATCAACATCAAGACGTTTACAAATGGGTGCGCCCTGCCAAAGGACGACATCAGAAATTGTCATAGGGATCACCGATATTCACGATTGGAGATGCACGTTTAGGTCGTCTAAAATTGCACATCGTGAACGGTAAGTGTTTTTGGCAACATCGATAGAGCAAAGGCGCGGTTTCAATCGGTAGCGGCGACCCAAGCCTTGTGTAAGTCGATGGTATAGACGTTTTTACCACCTACCTGCGCCAATTTAACCCAGTCCTTGGGCGGCTTCCTTTGTTGCCCCTTAAGGCACAACGCATTAGAACGATTTCAAAACCGGGGTAGCGGTGCGACTCGTGATCCGGCAACAGTTAGAAAATCGAGGAGAGCCACATGGCAGACGCCGCCATCCACGGCCATGAGCACGAAGACAACCGGACTTTCTTTACCCGGTGGTTCATGTCCACAAACCACAAAGACATCGGTATCTTGTACCTGTTTGTTTCAGGTGCATTGGGCTTCGTGTCCGTTGCCTTTACGGTCTACATGCGCCTCGAGCTCATGAACCCGGGCGTGCAATATATGTGCCTCGAAGGGGCGCGTTTTATTACAGATTCGGCGTCGACATGTACGCCAAACGGCCACCTCTGGAACGTTCTGATCACCTATCATGGTGTGTTGATGATGTTCTTCGTCGTTATTCCAGCTCTCTTTGGTGGTTTTGGTAACTACTTTATGCCGCTGCAAATCGGCGCGCCGGATATGGCGTTCCCGCGTATGAATAACCTGTCTTTCTGGATGTTTGTCGCTGGTGCGTCTCTTGGAATTGCATCGTTACTCGCACCGGGCGGCAACGGTCAGCTTGGGTCGGGCGTTGGTTGGGTCATGTATCCGCCACTGTCGACGTCTGAGACTGGTATGTCGATGGACCTCGCGATCTTTGGTATTCACTTGTCGGGCGCATCGTCCATTCTGGGCGCGATCAATATGATCACGACGTTCCTGAACATGCGCGCACCCGGTATGACACTGCACAAAGTTCCTTTGTTCGCGTGGTCGATCTTCGTTACTGCTTGGTTGATCCTTCTGGCCCTTCCAGTGCTGGCTGGCGCGATCACAATGCTGCTGACAGACCGGAATTTTGACACGACGTTCTTCCAACCAGAAGGCGGCGGCGACCCGATCTTGTATCAGCACATCTTATGGTTCTTTGGTCACCCAGAAGTTTACATCATTATTGTTCCGGGCTTTGGGATCGTTTCCCATGTCATCGCAACATTCTCTCGCAAGCCAATCTTTGGCTACTTGCCGATGGTTTATGCGATGGTTGCAATTGGTGCGCTTGGCTTTGTTGTCTGGGCACACCACATGTACACAGTTGGCATGTCGCTGACGCAGCAGTCTTACTTCATGCTTGCCACGATGGTTATTGCGGTGCCGACTGGGGTGAAAATCTTCTCTTGGATTGCAACAATGTGGGGCGGCTCTGTTGAGTTCAAAACACCAATGTTATGGGCGATGGGCTTCTTGTTCTTGTTCACCGTTGGTGGCGTAACCGGGATTGTGCTTGCGCAGGCTGGGGTCGATCGTGCCTACCATGACACTTACTACGTGGTTGCACACTTCCACTATGTGATGTCGCTTGGTGCGATCTTCTCAATCTTTGCGGGTATCTACTTTTATCTGCCAAAGATGTCGGGTCGCATGTATCCTGAATGGGCTGGTAAGTTGCACTTCTGGATGATGTTCATCGGGGCAAACATCACGTTCTTCCCACAGCACTTCTTGGGTCGTAACGGGATGCCACGTCGCTATATTGACTACCCAGACGCCTTTGCACTGTGGAACTATGTATCAAGCTGGGGCGCGTTCTTGTCCTTCGCAAGTTTCTTGTTCTTCATCGGTATCTTGTTCTACACCTTGTTTGCTGGTCGTCGTGTGACCGTGAACAACCCATGGAACGAGTATGCAGATACGCTGGAATGGACTTTGTCGTGCCCGCCACCGGAGCACACGTTTGAGCAGCTGCCAAAGCAGTCTGACTGGGACAAGCAGCACGCACACTAAGCGGCGATAACCCTAGAATTAGAAAAGGCCCCACCGGATTGGTGGGGCCTTTTTGCGTTTGGGTAGTGTGGGTGGTTTATGCAGTTTCGAGAAACACTTGCGCCTGTTCAAGTGTCCCGACCAGCCCGTCGAAAAAACCGGCGGCATTGACGTCGATAAGACCTTCGGGTTTCACGACGCCACTGCCGTCGGGCTGCTTTACGGTGAACCGTAGACCAGACATGGCGCGCAGTTCGTGGTAGCTTGACCCGCTACCGTGCTTGAGCACATTCCCTGCGAGGTAATATTGGTAGGCGCGATCTGCGAGGTCAGCTTCGCCGCCAGCCACAAGGCGTTTGCGCAGTTCCTTAAAGAATGGTCCCCGTGCAAAGTGGTGCTGCATCCGGACTGTAAACAGCGATAGAATGTCGACTGTCGCAGCCTCTAGTGTGCTGCTTGTTGTTTGGTCTGATTGAGCTTGTTGCGCGATTGCTGCGATCTCAGCCATAAGATTTGGGCTGCCGTCTGTTGCTGCCATGATGGCCTCCTGAGAAAAGTCGATTGAATGCATTGGGTAAGGCTCGCATGCCACAGCGTGCAGACCTTGATCAAATGCGCGTAGTTCAATTCCCGCGTCATAGCCAGAGTGAGGCTGTGATTGCTTAGAACACATCCCCAAACGTTTTCCGGAGTGCCACATCCACATCGTCCATCGTGACAGGCAGTCCTAGGTCGACCAATGACGTTACACCGTGGTCAGAAATGCCGCAGGGGACAATCCCGTTGAAATGATCAAGGTCTGGTTCCACGTTGATTGATAACCCGTGAAAGCTGACCCATTTGCGCAGTCTGATCCCGAGGGCAGCGATCTTGTCTTCAGCTACCGTTCCATCTGGCATCAGTGGCTTGTCGGGTCGTGACACCCAGACACCAACCCGGCCGTCGCGGATTTCGCCCTGCACGTTAAACTCTGCCAAGGCCGCAATCACCCAGACTTCAAGCTGCTTCACAAACTGGCGCACATCGCGCCCGCGTTTGCCAACGTCTAGCATCACATAAGCGACACGCTGACCGGGGCCGTGGTAGGTGTATTCGCCGCCGCGCCGGGCCTCATAAACGGGGAACCTATGAGGGTCGATGAGGTCGGCGGCCTTGGCCGATGTGCCCGAGGTGTAAAGTGGTGGATGTTCGACAAGCCATATCGCTTCGCTTGCGTCACCTGATGCAATTGCGTTGGCCCGGTCCTCCATGATGCGCAGGGCGTCGGGGTAGGGGGTCAGGTTTTTTGAGGTGATCCATTCAACCATTGTGACGCCCTTTAGGTAGCAAGCCCGCATCACGTGCGGCAGCCATATAGCTGCGACTTATGGGACGGGTTTCACCATTAGAGAGCGTGACTTCACCGCGATCATTGATCCGGCGCACATCTGTAATTTGATCCAATGCAACCCAGTGAGAGCGATGGATCTGCAGACCGTTCGTCGGGCCAACCTCATTGATCGCATCTGATAGGCGCATCAAAACCATCTCGCTTCCTTGCGTGGTGCAGATGTTGACGTAATGATCCTCAGCGCTGAGAGCAATGATCGCCCCACGTTTTGCAAATGGTATCCGATCAAGGATTGGAGTGGTCACTGCGACTGGTGCTGAGTGGATAAGTTTCGAGCCGATTTCGACGACGCCCGAGATCAGCGTCACAAAGCCCCATTGTGTGAAGAGCGCGGGCGCAGTCTTGGGAAACACACCAAAGAACAAACCGTTGAGCGCACAAAGAATAAGTGTGATGCAAGTCCCCATGACTATGGTGCTGCACGTTATCTGTAGCCAAAACGGCTTGTTACGGAACAATTTGTCGGCGATGCTACTGATGACGCTGCCGACGGCATAGGTCAGAACGACAACGACAAGCCAATACACCACGCGTGGCCCAAATGAGAGAAGGCGCAACGTATCAAACGGACCCGATAGCCCAAGGATCAGCCCAAGGGCGACGATTCCCACAAGTACATTCCGTTCGCTCAGGTCAGCCCGCACTTCGCGTAGCGCGGTTGGGAAAAGCTGTTTATCCACGTAGTTTGATATCCGTTGGCGTATTTGGGGTTGGGGCGTAAAAGCCAGTCGCGGACAAGGTGGCATGTTCCCAAACCAGAGCCAAGCAGGTCCTTACACTATGACACTTTATCCGATCCTTTCAGCGCCAATTATAATCCAGCTACATGTTGTGGGGGCGATATGTGCAATCGTGCTTGGGCCAATGGCTTTGTTCCGACGATCTCGTGATATTTGGCATCGCCGATTGGGGTATGCTTGGGTCATGGCAATGGGGTTCACTGCGGTGTCTTCGTTTTGGATTTCAGAAGCGCCTGTAATTGGGCCTTTCAGCCCGATCCACGCGCTTTCCATCTTTACGATCTATGGTCTTTGGCGCGGTATTTCTGCTGCGCGGGCAGGTCAGATCGCGGCACATCGTGAATACATGCAAGGCCTCTATTTTTGGGCGATGGGAGTTGCGGGGGTGTTCACATTCCTGCCAGAGCGGCGAATGAATACCGTATTTTTCGACATGGCCCCAATGGCTGGATTCATCGCGGTATCAGTGGTGATTGGTGGCGTACTGGTTGTGTTTGGGATGACCCAAAAACATAGGACAATTTAGTCGCGATTTGCCCTTGGCATCGCGGAAACCCTCGTCTATATCCGCGAAACTACCTGACATGATTATGCGGTCGTGGCGGAATTGGTAGACGCGCAGCGTTGAGGTCGCTGTTCTGTAACAAGAGTGAGGGTTCGAGTCCCTCCGACCGCACCAATCTACGGCCTTATCGTTTTGTAAATAAGGCGCACCGTAAAATCATCAATTATCAACCCTCGAACCAACCCCCCGAACCCGCTTGCGCTTGGGGTGCGAACTGGCTCTTGTGAATGCGTGTAGAGCTGAGGAATTTTGGTCGGTATGATTTCCCCGCTGCTGATCATGTGGTAGATCGTGGCACGGCTCACTTGGGTGATTTCCGCCATTTGGTTGACAGTAAAAAACTCGACGGTCATGTGTCTGCCCTCCTATTGGGGTTCGGTGGGGCGAAACTCGCCGTAAGCCTGCGCCAATTCATCAAACTGGCTTTTCATTTGCAAGTAGAACGTGCGCCACTTGCCCCACAGGCGATGCGGTCGAGTGCCTGTCTCATACGGATTAGGCAAAGCCCCATTGTTGGCGTACGCATGCGCCTTGGCCCGCTCGTTGTCGTCGCGGTATGCTTGCGACTTCCCCACGCTACGCACCCCCTACGGTAATTGACGGGCCAATGTATTCGTCACAGCCCTCCGACATGTCAGCCATCGCAATCAGCGGAAATTCAGCATTGACCTTGAATGCTCGCGTCCAATCAAGGGCGCGGCGGCGGACGTCATGGCTGATAAAGCGGTCACATTGGCTGTTGGTGTAATGCACATGTCGCGTATGGGCCACCGAAGACACTGTATAATCGCTGGAAGCGCTGGCGTGAT